>NZ_NCJB01000440.1:0-1611 GCF_002282275.1 Polynucleobacter sp. 39-46-10
GAACAGATTCGGGTTGGACAAGAAATTGTGGTGACGACTGATGCATTCAAGGGCGCAAGCTTTACTGGCAAGGTTACTGCTGTGAGTCCGAAGGTTGATACTAATACACGCAATATTCAGATTGAGGCTCAGTTGGCAAATCCGGATAAGAAAATTTTGCCAGGCATGTTTGCTAATGTGAATATTAAGTTGGGCGATGAAGTGAAGTTGCTGACCTTGCCTCAAACTGCAGTGACTTATAACCCGTATGGCTCAACAGTGTTTATTGCTAAGCCAACTGGTAAAAAGGATAAGCAGGGCAAGCCTGCACTTGAGGCTCAACAGGTCTTTGTAACTACAGGACTAACGCGTGGCGATCAAGTGGCAATTCTCAAAGGGGTTGAAGAGGGTGCTACGGTTGTTACTAGTGGTCAGCTTAAGTTGAAGAATGGTACGCCGCTAATTATCAATAACAAGGTGTTGCCATCCAATTCACCAAACCCACAGCCACAGGAATAAGTCCTAGATGAATTGGACTGATATATTTATTCGTAGACCAGTGCTCTCGCTGGTAGTGAGTGCGCTTGTCTTGGTGTTTGGCTTGAAGGCGGTTGGTTCTTTGCCAGTCAACCAATACCCACAAACCCAAAATGCAATTGTCACTATTACGACGGCTTACTATGGCGCTGATCCAGAGACGATTGCAGGCTTTATTACGCAGCCATTAGAAACTGCGATTGCTCAGTCCCAAGGTATTGACTATTTGTCCTCGATGAGTGTGAGTGGCCTCTCGACCATTACCGCGACTCTCAAGCTCAATTACGACTCCAATGCTGCGCTGACACAAATCCAGACGCAGATTAGTTCGGTTAAGAATCAGTTACCTCCGCAAGCCCAGCAACCCGTATTGACTGTACAAATTGGTCAGTCTACTGCGGCAATGTACATGGGCTTTTATAGCGATGACATTCCAAACAATGCAATTACTGATTACTTATTACGGGTAGTGAAGCCAAAGCTGGATGCTGTCGATGGTGTGCAGAATGCTGAAATTACTGGTGGCAGAAAGTTTGCCCTACGCGCATGGCTTGATCGCGAGAAGATGGCGGGACTTGGGGTCGGTGCTGATGATGTCTATAGTGCCATGGCAGCTAATAACTATTTATCTGCAGTAGGCAGCACTAAGGGTGACATGGTTGCCGTCGATTTGGTTGCTGGCACGGATCTCCATACGCTCGATGAGTTCCGCAAGTTGGTTGTCAAAAAAGATGGCATCAATATTGTGTACCTAGATCAAGTAGCAACTGTGAGCATGGGCTCTGAAGACTACAACACCAATGTTGCATTTAGTGGCAAGCGCTCAGTGTTTATTGCCATCAAGGTGGCGCCTCAGGCGAACTTGCTCGATGTAGCAGAACGTGTTCGCGCAGTAGTGCCAGATATTCAGAAGCAGTTGCCAACCGGTATGTCGGGCAAAGTGGTTTATGACTCGACTAAGTTCATTACTACTTCGATTGATGAGGTAGTGGCAACCCTTTTAGAGGCGCTGTTGATTGTGACGGTGGTGATTTATCTCTTCCTGGGAAGCGCACGCGCTGTTGCCGTGCCGGTGATTGCAATGCCACTCTCATT
>NZ_NCJB01000071.1:0-10938 GCF_002282275.1 Polynucleobacter sp. 39-46-10
TTTGGGGTGTTGAGCGTCGGATGGAGCAGGGACTGGAGATGGTTTGTCACCCTTGCTTCCTTCTTTTCCTCCCGCCGTGTTGGCTCTAGCCGACGGCACTGTATTTCCCGGTCTGAGTATTGGCGCCCCTGGCGAAACTACCGGCGAAGTCGTTTTTAATACCGCACTCACTGGCTATCAAGAGATCATTACTGATCCTAGTTATTCACGCCAAATTGTTACGCTGACTTACCCCCATATTGGTAACGTTGGGGTGAATGGTCAAGATGCTGAGTCGGACCAAATTCATGCTGCTGGTTTGGTCGTTAAAGATCTTTCCAAGCGCGTATCGAATTTCCGCTCTGAAGAAACTCTAGATGCCTATTTGACTAAGGCAGGTGTAGTTGGCATCTCAGGTATCGATACTCGCAAACTGACCCGCATTCTTCGAGACAAGGGCGCTCAGTCTGGCGCAATCGTTGCTGGCAAGATGGGTGATGATGTAGAGGCTCTCGGTAAGAAAGCTTTGGAATTGGCTAAAGCCTTCCCAGGCATGGCTGGTTTAGATCTGGCTAAGGTAGTAACTACCAAGTCCCCATATCAATGGCGCGAAGCCGAGTGGGATCTCCATGGTCCAGATGGCAAACCTGCATACAGAAGTTTAGATACCAGTAAGGCGATCAAAAAAGTCGTCGCGTATGACTTTGGTGTGAAGCGCAATATTTTGCGCATGCTCACCGAGCGTGGCTGTGAGTTAACGATTGTTCCCGCGCAAACTAGTGCTGCTGAAGTATTGGCGATGAATCCAGATGGCGTGTTCTTCTCAAATGGCCCCGGAGATCCTGGGCCTTGCGATTATGCGATTGCCGCTGCAAAAGAAATTATTGAAAAGGGTGTTCCAACCTTCGGCATCTGTTTAGGTCACCAGATCATGGGCTTGGCCGCCGGTGCTAAAACTTTGAAGATGAAGTTTGGTCACCATGGTGCAAACCATCCTGTAAAAGATCTAGATACTGGGCGCGTAGCGATTACCTCTCAGAACCATGGTTTCGCAGTGGATGCCAATACCTTGCCTGACAACATTCGTGTGACGCACGTTTCTCTATTTGACGGATCCCTACAAGGTTTGGCTTGGAAGGATAAGCCTGCCTTGTGTTTCCAAGGTCATCCAGAGGCCTCACCAGGTCCTCATGACATTGCCTATTTATTTGATCGTTTTGTGGAGCTCATGAATGCTGCCGCTGTTGGTAATAAGGGGGGCAAATAATGCCTAAGCGTAGCGACATTAAGAGCATTCTGATTATTGGTGCTGGTCCGATTGTGATTGGACAAGCCTGTGAGTTTGACTATTCTGGTGCACAAGCTTGTAAAGCTCTGCGTGATGAAGGTTACAAAGTCATCTTGGTCAATAGCAATCCCGCAACCATCATGACTGACCCAGAGATGGCGGATGTGACTTACATCGAGCCAATCACCTGGGAAGTGGTAGAGCGCATTATTGCTACTGAGAAACCGGATGCAATTTTGCCAACTATGGGCGGACAAACTGCCTTGAACTGTGCACTCGATTTGCATCGTCACGGCGTTCTTGAAAAATACGGTTGCGAATTGATCGGTGCTTCACCAGAGGCCATTGACAAAGCAGAAGATCGTCAAAAGTTTAAAGATGCGATGACCAAAATTGGTCTGGGCTCTGCTAAGTCGGGTATTGCGCACTCAATGGATGAAGCGCATGAAGTACAGCAGCGTATTCAGAAAGAAACCGGTAGCTTAGGTTTCCCGGTCGTCATTCGTCCTTCATTCACCATGGGTGGATCAGGCGGTGGTATTGCTTATAACCGCGAAGAGTTTGAAGAGATTTGCAAGCGAGGATTAGATTTGTCACCAACACGTGAGCTCTTAATTGAAGAGTCTCTCTTAGGTTGGAAAGAGTTTGAGATGGAAGTGGTGCGTGACCGTGCCGATAACTGCATCATCGTTTGCTCTATCGAGAACTTAGATCCTATGGGTGTGCATACCGGTGACTCGATCACTGTTGCTCCTGCACAAACATTAACGGATAAAGAATATCAATTGATGCGAAATGCATCGATTGCTGTATTGCGTGAGATTGGCGTAGACACTGGCGGATCAAACGTCCAGTTCTCAATCAACCCAGTTGATGGTCGCATGATCGTCATTGAGATGAACCCTCGTGTTTCACGTTCATCTGCACTGGCCTCTAAAGCCACTGGCTTCCCAATTGCGAAGATTGCTGCAAAGCTCGCTGTTGGCTATACCTTGGATGAGTTAAAGAACGACATTACTGGTGGTGCAACCCCAGCATCTTTTGAGCCATCCATCGACTATGTAGTCACGAAGATTCCTCGCTTTGCATTTGAGAAGTTCCCGCAAGCAGATTCTCGCTTAACAACCCAGATGAAATCGGTTGGAGAGGTGATGGCTATTGGCCGCACTTTCCAAGAGTCATTCCAAAAAGCTCTGCGTGGCTTAGAAGTTGGTGTGGATGGCTTGGATGAAGTCTCGACAGACTTAGATGACATCATTCAAGAAATTGGCGAGCCAGGTCCAGACCGTATTTGGTATTTGGCTGACGCTTTCCGTATGGGAATGGGTTTAGATGAGGTTTACAACGAGACTAAGGTAGATCCTTGGTTCTTGGAACAAATTGAAGAACTCATCACAATGGAGACAGAGCTCAAACAGCGCAAGATTGATAGCCTTTCAGCGTCAGAGTTGCGCTTCATTAAACAAAAAGGTTTCTCAGATCGTCGCTTAGCTAAATTGCTTGGGGTAGATGCCGCCTCAGTACGCGCCGCACGTCATCGTTTCAAAGTGGTGCCTGTTTACAAGCGTGTAGATACCTGCGCAGCAGAGTTCTCTACAAATACTGCGTATTTGTATTCCACTTACGAAGCAGAGCACGGTGAGTGCGAATCTCAACCTACAAGTAAAGACAAGATCATGGTCTTGGGTGGTGGCCCGAACCGTATCGGTCAAGGCATTGAGTTTGACTACTGCTGCGTGCACGCTGCTTTAGCCATGCGCGATGATGGTTATGAAACCATCATGGTGAACTGCAATCCAGAAACTGTTTCTACTGACTACGACACATCTGATCGTTTGTATTTCGAGCCATTGACTCTAGAAGACGTTTTAGAGATCGTCGCCATTGAAAAGCCAAAAGGTGTGATCGTGCAGTACGGCGGCCAGACTCCATTGAAGTTGGCTTTGGATCTCGAGGCTAATGGTGTTCCAATCATCGGCACATCGCCAGACATGATTGATGCTGCAGAAGATCGTGAGCGTTTCCAGAAGTTATTACATGAATTAAATTTGCGTCAGCCACCTAACCGTACCGCCCGTGCGGAAGATGAAGCCCTCAAGCTCGCTGAAGAAATTGGTTATCCATTGGTAGTTCGTCCTTCCTATGTATTGGGTGGCCGCGCTATGGAAATTGTTCATGATGGCCGCGATCTCGAGCGCTACATGCGTGAGGCAGTTAAGGTTTCTCATGACTCACCAGTATTGTTAGATCGCTTCTTAAACGATGCCATTGAGTGTGATGTGGATTGTATTAGTGATGGTCAGCGTGTATTCATTGGTGGTGTGATGGAGCATATTGAGCAGGCTGGCGTTCACTCTGGCGACTCTGCTTGTTCATTGCCACCATATTCTTTATCCGATGAGACGATTGCAGAAATCAAGCGTCAAACTGCTGCGATGGCCAAAGGCCTTAATGTAGTTGGTCTGATGAACGTGCAGTTTGCGATCCAGAATGTGGATGGCAAGGATGTCATTTACGTTCTCGAGGTAAACCCGCGCGCTTCCCGTACAGTGCCATTTGTATCTAAGGCAACCGGTTTGCAGTTAGCCAAGATTGCAGCGCGCTGCATGGTTGGACAGACTCTGGATCAGCAGGGCATCAAATCAGAAGTGAAGCCTGCCTACTACTCAGTGAAAGAAGCAGTATTCCCATTCAACAAGTTCCCGGGCATTGATCCAATCCTGGGCCCAGAGATGCGCTCTACTGGTGAAGTTATGGGTGTTGGTAAAACCTTTGGCGAAGCTTTATTCAAGTCTCAGCTAGGTGCTGGTATTAAATTGCCTAAGAGTGGAACTGTGGTGTTGACTGTTAAGGATAGTGATAAGCCTAAAGCAGTAGAGGTGGCTAAGCTCTTGCATCAACTAGGATTCCCAATGGTCGCCACTAAAGGGACAGCTGCAGCTATTGAAGCAGCTGGTTTGCCAGTTCGTGTAGTGAATAAAGTAAAAGATGGTCGCCCGCATATTGTGGACTTGATCAAGAATGGCGAAATCTCTTTGGTATTTACTACTGTGGATGAGACTCGTACTGCTATTGCCGACTCACGCTCTATTCGTACAAGTGCGCAGGCCAATAATGTGACTTACTACACTACGATTAGTGCAGCACGAGCAGTCATGGATGGTTTGATGACTTCACAAAATGGCAATAAAGAGTCCCTTGAAGTATATTCATTGCAGAATCTGCATAAGACTCTCAATTAATTTAAGTTAGGTAAGAAGCATGAGCACAATCCCTATTACTAAGCGTGGCGCAGAACTCCTCAAGGAGGAGTTGCATCGCTTAAAGCATGTTGAGCGCCCATCGGTGATTAATGCCATCTCTGAAGCACGTGCACAGGGTGATCTTTCTGAGAACGCTGAATACGATGCAGCTAAAGAGAAGCAGGGCTTCATTGAGGGGCGCATTCAGGAGCTTGAGGGAAAACTCTCTGCAGCTCAAATTATTGATCCAGCAACTTTGGATGTGAATGGCCGCGTAGTATTTGGTGCCACTGTAGATCTGGAGGATCTAGAGGATGGCACTAAGCTCACCTATCAGATCGTTGGTGATGATGAAGCTGACATTGCTGTCAATAAGATTTCCATTAGCTCACCGATTGCTCGGGCTTTGATTAGTAAAGAAGAGGGTGATGTTGTTGCTGTTCAGGCCCCTGGTGGTAATCGCGAAGTAGAAATTCTTGCGGTTCGTTACATCTAATTCAAACCCAGAATTAATATGCAAACCTTAGAGACCTCTGACCATATTGGGGCTCAAAGACTCTTTATTTTGATTGCAGGTATTTGGGTTGGTAGCCTTCTCGCAGTAGGCTACTTAGTTGCCCCGGCGATTTTTAGCACCATGAGTGACCGTCAGGCGGCGGGGATGGTTGCCGGCAGCATTTTTAAATTAGAGGCTTACCTTAGTTTGATTGTGTGCATCGGTCTGATGGTATTAGCCAATCTCTTGGTGAATCGTGGACTCAATCAATTCAGAATCATTCGTTGGCTCTTGTTGGCGATGTTGCTTTGTTCCCTCGCTGCCGCTTTTGTTTTCATTCCTTGGATGAATACTCTGAGGGATAACGCTTTAGACCAAGGTATGCCAGTCATGCTCTCACCCTCAGCAACTTTGTTTGGCAGGCTGCATGGTGCCTCCAGCATTCTATTTATGCTGCAGAGTCTTCTGGGCATCTTCTTGGTTTGGCGACTCACTAAAAGATGAAGTCAGAGCCAAGGTAAAAGTTAAGCCAAGAGTTAAGTAATAAAAAACGCCGACTAGCGGCGTTCTTTATTTGCTAGCAGTAAGCTGCAATATTCAGCTTAAGAACCTAAAGATTTCTTCTTCGTGCTGCTCATACGGACTTTGCGCTTCTTAATCGGAGCCGGTGCAGCAAATGCCTTGCGATAGCCTGGTGATGACCAACCAATTTTGGATTCGGCAGCATCAGCGCGTAGAACACGCTTCTTCGGGGCAGCGCTTTTTACTGCAGCCGCTCTTTCAAATGGTGACTTGCTCGCTGCAGAGCGACGATCCGACCTCTCGGAAGTGCTGGTGCGAACGCCAGCTTTTGCCACAACCCGATTTGGTTGACGCTTAGTACGTGGAGCTTGCAATGATTTCTTAGTTTGCTTGCTTGATCGACCTAAATTGAGCATTGCTGCATCGACGATATCGATAGGCTTCCACAGAACGAGTAGTTTTCCGATATGCTGAACTGGAGCTGCACCTAGTTTGTCGCAAAGCTCTTCATAGATGGCAATACGCGCATCACGATCATCACCAAATACGCGAACTTTAATCAAACCGTGATGAGAAATCGCTAACTTTGCCTCTTTAATGACCGCAGGGGTCAGGCCATCGCCACCGATCATGACAACTGGGCTCAGTCCATGGGCATCAGCTTTAAGGGATTTACGTTGTGCGGGGGTAATAGTAAGTGCAGTCATGGTCTCGATGATAGAGCATTAGGGCTTGTAAAACAGGGCTTTCGGCCTCATGTATGTAGATATGAAGTTGTTTTAAGTCGATTCCTTTTGCCTTGTAGGGCATAAACGAGGAAAATGGACGTCGAAAGTGGGTAAGTTGTGGCAAAGAATAAATTTAATAAAAGTTGGTTGCAGGATCACTTAAATGATCCTTACGTGAAGATGGCTCAAAAAGAGGGTTATCGTGCACGAGCCGTTTATAAACTGAGCGAAATAGACGAGCAGGACCGACTCATCAAAGCAGGTATGACCATTGTGGATCTGGGAAGTGCCCCTGGGAGCTGGTCCCAATACGCCCGTAATCGCCTGACTGAGCTGGGCAAAAATAATCCGAATATTGAATCCGGAAAACCAGATGGAACCATCATTGCGATTGATATCCTGCCAATGGAGGATATTGCTGATGTTTCCTTTATTCAAGGGGACTTTCGTGAGGATGAGGGCTTAAAGGCGCTTGAAGCGCTTTTGCCTGCCGATGCAGATGGAAAAGTCGATCTAGTGATGTCGGATATGGCACCCAATTTATCTGGGGTCGGCGTAGCGGATGCGGCTCGGATGGCCTTTTTGGCTGAAATTGCACTGGATTTTTCGGTTCAGCACCTCAAGCCTGATGGGGCCTTACTGATTAAGTGCTTTAACGGTAGTGGCTATAGCCAAATCGTAGAATCCTTTAAAAGGGTCTTTAAAACGGTCGCTTCCAGAAAGCCTAAGGCCTCTAGAGCAAAGTCTTCGGAGATCTTTTTATTGGGTAGAGACCTGAAGCCACCCAAATAACCCCCTAAAAGTAGGGGCTTATTAAATAAATTGGGTCTCAGCCCTTGAAAAAGCCTAGTAGTAGAATCAAATACTTAGGTATAGCAATCCGCTTTAACTCCCGGATTAATCCGGCAAAGGTCTGTTTTGAATAACAACATGCTGCAAAAAATTGGTGTTTGGCTCATTGTGGGTCTCGTGCTCTTTACTGTTTTTAAACAGTTTGATAAGCCAAAAGACGCCAATCAAGTCACTTATTCTCAATTCATGGACGATGCCAAAGCTGGCAAAGTAAAAAGAGTTGATGTGCAAGGTCGCACTCTGCAAGTGACTCCGAATGACGGCGGCAAGTACTCCATCATCTCCCCGGGAGATATTTGGATGGTTGGCGATCTCATGAAATTCGGTGTTCAGGTAACTGGTAAAGCGGATGACGAGCCAAATATGCTGGTTTCTGCTTTGTATTACCTTGGACCGACTTTATTGATTATTGGTTTCTGGTTCTTCATGATGCGCCAGATGCAAGGTGGCGGTAAGGGTGGGGCATTCTCATTCGGAAAATCCAAAGCCCGCTTGATTGATGAGAATAGCAATACTGTTACTTTTGCTGATGTTGCTGGTTGCGATGAAGCTAAAGAAGAGGTCTTTGAGATCGTTGACTTCTTGAAGGATCCGCAAAAGTTTCAAAAGCTGGGTGGCCGCATTCCGCATGGCGTATTGCTAGTAGGCCCGCCGGGTACTGGTAAGACTTTGCTGGCACGTGCGATTGCAGGTGAAGCAAAGGTCCCGTTCTTCTCTATTTCTGGTTCTGATTTCGTGGAGATGTTTGTTGGTGTCGGTGCGTCACGCGTGCGTGATATGTTTGAGAACGCCAAGAAAAATTCTCCTTGCATCATTTTTATTGATGAGATTGATGCGGTTGGTCGTCATCGTGGTGCTGGTATGGGCGGCGGTAATGATGAGCGTGAACAAACTCTGAACCAAATGCTGGTTGAGATGGACGGCTTTGAAAGCAATAGCGGTGTGATTGTGGTTGCTGCAACTAACCGTTCTGACGTTTTGGATCGCGCCTTATTGCGTCCAGGTCGTTTCGATCGTCAGGTACACGTTGGCTTGCCAGACATTCGTGGTCGTGAGCAAATCCTGCAAGTCCATATGCGTAAGGTGCCAATTGATCCGGACGTCGATGCAGCTGTATTGGCGCGTGGCACTCCTGGTTTCTCGGGCGCTGATTTAGCAAACTTGGTTAATGAGTCTGCATTGTTTGCAGCGCGTCGCAACAAGCGTGCTGTCGACATGAAAGACTTTGAAGATGCTAAAGATAAGATCTACATGGGCCCTGAGCGTAAGTCTGCTGTGATGCGTGAAGAAGAGCGTCGTAATACGGCGTATCACGAGTCTGGTCACGCAGTCGTTGCTAAGGTATTGCCTAAAGCTGATCCAGTACATAAGGTCACCATCATGCCGCGCGGTATGGCTCTTGGTGTGACATGGCAGTTACCGGAATTTGATCGTGTGAACTTGTATAAAGACCGCATGATGGAAGAGTTGGCGATTTTATTTGGTGGCCGTGCTGCTGAAGAAGTCTTCTTGCATTCCATGAGTACAGGCGCATCGAATGACTTTGAGCGTGCTACCAAAATGGCGCGTGACATGGTGACTCGCTACGGCATGAGTGATAGCTTAGGTACTATGGTTTACGTCGATACCGAATCTGAAGGCATGTTCGGTCGTTCCAGTTCCAAAACAGTTTCTGAGTTAACTCAGCAAAAGGTGGATTCAGAGATTCGCGCATTGGTAGATAGCCAATATGCATTGGCAAGATCCATTCTTGAGCAAAACCGTGACAAGGTTGAAGCTATGGTTGCCGCTTTGATGGAATGGGAAACTATTGATGCTGAACAAATCAATGACATCATGGAAGGCCGTCCACCACGTGCACCAAAGCCGCCACCAGCAACCCAGTTTGGTAACTCTGCTGGTACGCCAGGTCCTGCTGCGGGTGCCGCACCAGCGACTGCTTAATTAGCTCTAGCTAATAGCAAGGTGATGAAGCAAAATCTGCCCGCAACATGGCGTTGCGGGCGTTTTCTTTTTGATTTCAGTAAACATCAACGCCCACTGGTGATGGGTATTCTGAATGCCACACCAGACTCCTTTTCGGATGGTGGTAAGTTCAGAACGCCAAGTGATGCTATTGCGCAAGCGGAGCGCATGATTGCCAATGGCGTCGACATCATTGATATCGGTGGCGAATCGACCCGTCCAGGTGCAGAGCCTGTAGCACTCCAGGAAGAATTAGATCGTGTCTTGCCAGTGATTGAAGCTTTAAAAGATTGCGGCGTAGCCTTGTCAATCGATACCTATAAAGCCGAGACCATGCGCCAAGCACTCAAGGCTGGGGTCGATTGCGTGAATGACATCTGGGCATTGCGACAAGAGGGCGCATTAGGTGCAATCATTGAGAGTGACCAAGATAATCCAGATAAGCAATGCGGCATTGTTTTAATGCACATGCAACGTGATCCGCAAACGATGCAATTTGATCCTGAATATCAAGATGTGATTGCAGAAGTAAAAGAATTTTTACAAGAGCGCCTTAACTTGCTGGTCAATCAAGGTGTTGCTAAAAACAGAATTGCCATCGATCCTGGTTTTGGATTTGGGAAGAGTTTGGAGCATAACCTTAAGATGCTGACTGAATTTGATCAAATCTCCCAATTGGGGTATCCCGTCTTGGCGGGGATTTCTCGTAAATCGATGTTGGGTAAATTAACAGGCCGAGATACTAATGAGCGGGTAGCCCCTAGTGTTGCCGCTGCCATTCTGGCTGCAGACCGTGGTGCCCGTATTATTCGGGTGCATGATGTGCCTGAAACTGTTGATGCACTCAAGATATGGGCGGCGGTTCAGAACTAAGTCATTAAGTCTAGTAATCCAGATAGCCACAAGTTTTATAATTAAACCCATGAAAAAACAATACTTTGGAACTGATGGCATCCGCGGTGAAGTAGGGCAATTTCCGATTGTTCCGGAGTTCATTACCCGCCTTGGCTATGCTGCTGGAAAAGTGCTGGTGCAAAACGCTAAGCCAGGTGAGCGTTGCAAAGTATTGATTGGAAAAGATACCCGTGTTTCTGGTTATTTATTGGAAGCTGCTTTAGAGGCTGGCTTCGCTGCTGCGGGTGTTGATGTCATGCTATGTGGACCAATGCCTACTCCAGGGGTTGCCTACCTCACTAAAGCCTTACGCTTATCTGCTGGGGTAGTGATTTCAGCATCACATAATGCATATCAAGACAACGGTATTAAATTTTTCTCTGCTGAAGGCGGTAAGCTCACCGATGAGTTTGAATTAGCAATCGAAGCTGAACTAGCTAAACCGATGGGCTGTGTTAGTTCTAAAGAATTAGGTAAGGCCTTCCGTTTAGATGATGCTGCCGGCCGTTATATCGAATTTTGTAAATCGACTTTTCCCGGTGAGCTCAATCTCAAGGGAATGAAGTTGGTAGTAGATTGCGCCAATGGTGCTGCATATCACACGGCTCCTCATGTTTTTCATGAGCTTGGTGCAGAAGTCATTTCGATTGGAGTTCATCCCGATGGTAGAAACATCAATGATGGATGTGGTGCTACTGCTCCAGCGGCATTAATTGAAAAAGTCAAAGAGACTAAGGCGGATCTTGGGATAGCTTTGGATGGGGATGCCGATCGCTTACAGATGGTAGACGCTTCAGGAAGATTATTTAATGGTGATGAACTCTTATACGTACTCGCCAAAGATCGTCTTGACCGCGGAGAAAATTTAGGCGGTGTGGTTGGTACTTTGATGACCAACCTCGCTGTTGAAAATGCCATCAAAGCATTGGGGATTGGATTTGAGCGTGCCAATGTAGGCGATCGTTATGTCTT
>NZ_NCJB01000441.1:0-1609 GCF_002282275.1 Polynucleobacter sp. 39-46-10
GGGCTCCCCGCTCTCAATATAGCTGTCAATTTGTCCTTGAGTTAAATGGGCAAACTCCACTTCGGAGACTTGCACTAGACAAAGGGGTTTGGTTAGAGGGTCGATCATGAGAACAACCGAAGTGAGTACCTCATGCACACGGCCGCTGAGCATTTTTAGAATGCGTTCAGCATCGGCGGCATCGTTCGGTTTTCCCAGAATTTCGCCGGCAGGATTGCCAGGCAAGCTGACGGTGGTATCTGCACACAGAATGGGTGCCCAAGGTTTTCCACTACTTTGCCACCTCGCTAATGCAATAGCACTTTTGGCGAAGGTGACTCGCTCAACATAATCACGCGCCTTTTCATTGGGGAGGGGAACTTCAAGAGTCTCTGTATCTTCACCCGGTCCTGCAACCAGCATTTCGAAAGGCACGCCAATCTGTTTAAGTAACTCTTGGCGACGTGGACTTTGTGAGGCAAGGTATATGTAAGAAAACATTAGAAGCTCACTCCCGGTGATAGGGGTGACCCTGCAAAATAGTCCAAGCTCGATAGAGCTGCTCAACTAATAAGACTCTTGCCATTGCGTGAGGCAATGTCAGGCTTGAGAGGCGCCACATCGCTTGAGCACACTCCTTGAGACTGGGATCGAGTCCATCGGCACCACCAATCAAGAAGGTGATGTCAAAACCTTCTTGTCGCCAGTTTGCCAGCTGCGTAGCTAGATTTTGAGTGGTCTGATCTTTGCCGCGCTCATCCAGCGCAATGACGCGAGAACCTTTTGGAATAGCCGCTGCAATTTTGATAGCCTCTTTAGCTGGGGTGAGATCGGGCTTAATCTCTTTGATTTCGATGCTGCAGTCTGCGGGCATGCGCTTAATGTAATCATGGGTTGCAGTTGCAACCCATTCTGGCATTTTGTGACCAACAGAAACAATCGTTAAACGCATTACTAAAGCATTAATCTTCGTCGTCAGGTTCGCTTGCTTTCACAAGACCTTTGTCTGCTGCCAATTTGACGCGCACTGGCTTGGCGCCCCACATACCTTCAAGTTGGTAGTAAGCGCGCAATGCGGGTTGCAGAATATGAACCACGATATCGCCACAGTCGACGAGTACCCATTCACCAGTTTCTAAGCCTTCGACGGAAATGACTTCGCCGCCCTTTGCATTAACCGCTTCTTTAACTGACATGGCTAATGATCTAGTCTGACGATTGGAGGTGCCAGTGGCAATGATCACACGATCAAATAGCTCACTGAGTTTGGTGGTGTCGTAAACGCGAATATCTTGAGCCTTGACATCTTCCAGGGCATCGATCACGACACGTTGTAATTTAGTTAAGTCCATAGTTTCTTTAATATTTTTTCTGAGATTTTTGTATATAAGGGTGATCTTAGCCTGATTACTTATACAGACCCAGATTTGTGATGATTTCTAAAGCGTGTGATGGAATGTGCTCGGAGGCAATGGCACTACGGGAAGTGCTTTTAAGTTGATTCCGCAATTCGGTTGATGAAAGGTCTACTGAAAGACTGTTATCTAGGTAGATGCGGCCAAATGGGCTTTTTTCAAGGGTATCTGGGTCATTACATTGATGATTTGCCAATAAAGCCTTAATTTCAGGG
>NZ_NCJB01000442.1:0-1609 GCF_002282275.1 Polynucleobacter sp. 39-46-10
TTTGTTTGCCTCAGTGGTTTCTGGAGAATTCGATGCTGCATTAGATGCGCCTGAAGTGCTTGAGGTTAAAAATCCTGATGGTCTAAATGAGAATGAGATTTCTCATCAGACTGGTGCAGAGCGCCGCGCACAACGTGTGCGTCATGATGATGATGCGGATATGCCTAGCGATGATGAGATGAGTAGTTTGCAATTCGCAAATATCGATGATCTACCGCTGAGCTTGCGTGACGAAGTGTGGTCCGACCTAGACGGTCTGGACGACGATGCTGACGACGAAGATACTGTGAAGTTACATAAGGTATTGGCGGATGTCGGTATGGGTTCACGTCGCGATATGGAAGACCTGATCATTCAAGGACGCGTATCAGTAAATGGTTTACCAGCACATATCGGTCAACGTATTGGCCCCACCGATCAAGTAAGAATTAATGGCAAGCCAGTACATCGCAAGATTCAGACTAAGCCGCCGCGCGTCATCATGTATCACAAGCCTGCCGGCGAGATTGTGAGTCAATCGGATCCTGAAGGTCGTCCAACCGTATTTGATCGTTTGCCAAAGCCGCGTCAAGGGCGCTGGATTGCAGTGGGGCGCCTGGACTTTAATACTGAAGGTCTTTTGTTATTCACCACTTCTGGTGAACTGGCCAATCGCTTAATGCATCCTCGTTATGGTGTTGAGCGTGAGTACGCTGTTCGTATTCTGGGTGACCTGAGCCAAGAAAATATGACTCAATTAAAGAGTGGTATCACCTTAGATGACGGCCAAGCTAAATTCTTACGTCTTTCTATGGGTGGTGGGGAAGGTGCAAACCGTTGGTATCACGTTGCATTAACTGAAGGCCGCAACCGCGAGGTTCGCCGCATGTTTGAAGCTGTTGGGCATACGGTTTCTCGTTTAATCCGAACTCGTTACGGCATTTTCTTATTGCCCCCACGCTTGAGACGGGGTAAATGGGAAGAGATTGAAGCTGGTGGTATCTATAACCTGATGAAGTTTGCAGGTTTAAAAATGCCTCAGCCACAAGATAAAGGCCGCAATCCAAATCCTCAAGGTCGCGATCGCCGATCTCCTGCTGGCGAAGACTTTCAGCCCGATCCAATGCAAACCTCAGTTTCTTACTGGGGTTCACGGGATGCTCTCACCCAGGCCAGCGGTCATGGTGCCCTAACCCATCAAAGCAGAGGCGGCAAGCCTGGTGGCGGTGGACAGGGTGAAGGCCGCGGTCCTTTCCGGGGTCGTACACAAGGTGGTCGTCCTGGAGCAGGTGGTCAGGGCGGTCAAGGCGGTGGACAGGGTGGCCAGGGTCAAAACCGTAATAAAGGCAAAAAAGTCCATCATGGACAGTCTGCTTTTGTGACGGCAAGCCCGCAAAGTCCTGGAAATGGCCCTAAGCGTGGGGCACCAAAAGGGCGCAAACCTTTCAATAAAGGCCCTAGAAAACCTCGAAATCCAAGCGAAAGCTTCTGATTTCTATCAGTTTTCCTCTAAATCGGCTATAATTTTGGACTTACAGCAGTTCGCTGCTGTTTTGAGTTGTTACCGACTGATGTTGCGATCAACGTAAGTCGGCCTGTTCTGAATTTCGAGAATATGGGCTTTGAAGCC
>NZ_NCJB01000072.1:0-10914 GCF_002282275.1 Polynucleobacter sp. 39-46-10
CGTTAGACCACTCGGATTGCTTATCCTCAATGCAGGTAAGAGCAAAGTCCCGAAAGGTTACTTTTTTGGTTTCAAGAGCTGTACGCTGAGCCTTTTGAGCAAGTCTAGTTGTCAGCGGGTTTTCACCTTTGGCAATTAAGGTTCTTGCTTCCTGAGCGATTTGCCGAGCCTCTTTGGGTAAAAGGTCTGGAAATGGACCGATTCCCAGCTCATGACGCTTGCCGTTGAAGGCGAATCTCAAAAGCCAGTATTTTGTTTCAGATGGCTTATAGAGTAACTGTAGCCCTCTAGTAAGCGAATCGGTATAGCGACCATGCTTTTTTAGGTTCAGTACGGTACGGTAATCTAAGTTTGTTGGCATTTTGCTTCCTTTCTATGTCCCACAGTTATTCCCACCGCTAACGCTTGGAATAAGCTGGATGGGGTTAGTGACCAATGTAGGAATTTAGAGAGGGTGATGCACTTACAACACTTAAGTGATGCGAGCTATTTTTAGAAAATTAGGCGGTTTGGGGCGTCTATTTGCCCATACTCCTATGCATAGCCGTCTAAAGCCTACATAGGGGTGATTCGACACCTCTTCCGCCAAGTCAATAGGTATTACAAGGGTTTGTGGCAATACAACACTCTTGTTACCAAAAGCGTTACCAAAACCGCCTTCGGGTGGTTTTATTTTGTCGGTTAACCCGATAAACACCGTAAGCGTCCGGAAACATGACACCTTCAAGACACTCAGTCTCATCTCGGCGTCTGCAATCCCCCCCGAAAGGTCCATTAAGTTCTGAATTGTTAAGCACAGTAGCCAACACATTCCATCCAACCAAAAGAAAAAGCCCCAAGATTTCTCAAGGGGCTTTGTTTAACTGGTGGGTCGGCCGAGATTCGCGCCTTACTGCTCACCATACTCCGAATCATTGGCGCTCAACCGCAGCAAAAAAATACCATACAAGACTAATGCTTTTCTTGTGATAAGCCTGTGTTTGTCGGCGAAATAGTACTTAGAGTGGATTTAAGGAGGTTGGACGTTACTGGGTTGAGCCCGGAATATGGCGTTAAATTTAAAAAAACGAAAAACATGGCAGATCCAATACAAAGGGCTCCCATTGTTAGAGAAATTTTCATTGCCCTGGGGCTCTTCAATTGAAGAAGCCCAACTGTAAACAACAGTAAAAATGAAAGAACAAAAATGGATGGCCACCTAGCAAAAGTGGTGCCCTCATACGCCAAGGATGATCTAACAAGTCTCTCATGTTGCAGGATGTTCATTGAAGATTCAAGGCGATTGGTAATCAAGCTGTGTTGATTGGGTTCCATTGCAATGGCGTTTGTTATTTTATTCAAAGCTTCAAATTCTGGCGATGCAATCTTATGCACCATGGGCGTTTTAGCTTTCATGGCTGGCCATTCTTTATCTACAACAGCAGTCACGTAATTATTGATTGCTTCAGTCAGTCTCAACTTATCTTGAGGCGCAAGATTTGTTGATGTAAGTGCAAGAGTTCTTATTGCGCCAGATTCATTTATTAGGCTTAGGTTTGCTGAAACATGGCCATCCCATATTCCTGCGGCTAAGGTTGAAACTGCCAGCCCAAAAAGAAAGGCTGGTATGGTGATAAACGAGACAATAATCCCTTCGGAGGCTTTGAGCCATTCTGAAATAGGTGACTTATTAAGAATCCAATAAATTAAGGAAACCGCTAAAGCCCCTAAGGCGATGCTGAAGCCTATAAAGTGAAAATTCTGAATTAATAAGTCGATCATCAAGCCTCTCCATAATTTATTTAACTATGCGCCACTTCGTAATAATAACGGTACAAACTTTTTTATTACCCCCGCCAGCCCCCATTCCAATGATCCTTGTTAGATGGAGGCTTTTATTGCCAGCTCTAAACGGAATAAATTTATTCGGCGCCTAGTAGCGGGACGTTTAATTTAAAATGCGATTATTTAAAGTGATATCAATTCCAAAGATAGAAATATGAGAAGAAGCCTCGCGGTAATACTTGCCGCATTTGCTCTAAATGCCTTTTCCAATCCAGAAAAGTCTGTTACGCAAGTTGAAACAGGCTATATCCAGGGTGCCACTGAGTACAACATGAATGTATTCAAAGGCATTCCTTATGCAGCACCTCCAGTAGGTGACTTGCGCTGGCGTCCACCGCAGTCTGCAGCTTCATGGAGTGGAATACGAGATGCATCTAAATTCGGTAATTCATGCCCGCAGCCAAACTTGAAAAATGAAAATAAAGACCTTGGATTGCCAGGTAACGAGGATTGTCTAAATCTCAATGTGTTCACACCTCAGAATCCTGGTAAAGACCTCCCAGTTATGGTGTGGATCCATGGAGGTGCTTTGCAGATAGATGGCTCTAGAGACCCGCTCTACACGCCAATTAACTTAGTGAAAAATGGCGTTATTGTCGTCACCTTTGATTACCGCTTGGGCTCTCTAGGTTTTTTTGCTAGCATGGAGCTTGTTGAAGAAGCAAAAGCCAAGGGTGAGCCAGTCGGTAACTACGGCACGATGGATCAAATTGCTGTACTCAAGTGGGTCAAGCGCAACATTGCAGCTTTTGGGGGTAATCCAAACAATGTAACTATCTTTGGCGAATCTGCTGGCGCACGAAGCGTTACTTGGTTGATGGTTTCCGATGCAGCTAGAGGCCTATTCCATAGAGCGATTGCAGAGAGTGCACAGCAAAGTCCCATCAGAGGCTTAACTGAGAAGCGTCTTGGATTACCTCCGGCAACTGAGATTGCCGAAAAATATATGGCGACCCTTGGAGTGAAGTCTTTAAAGGAGCTCCGGGGTTTACCTACCGAAAAATTGGTCCTCACTGTAGCCGAACAAAAAGCAGGGGAGTTTGGTGGATCTATGATTGACGGCCAAATTCTCAAAGGTGATCCTGTTCCTCTGTTTATGTCGGGCGAGCAGGCTAAGGTGCCTTTTATGATTGGCACCAACTCATGGGATGCAAGCCTCTTTGCTTTTAATCAGCCCCCTCTAGATGCGCTTGCAAAGGCATATAAAGAGGATCCAAAAGTGATTAACCAGCTGTATAGCAATATTCCAGAAAAGTGCACCGTATCAGCCGATTTGATGGGCGATATGTTGTTTCGTGCGAGCACTAAATTCTTGGCGGATAGCATGAATGGTGTTGCGCCTGGATACGCTTATTATTTTGATTACTTAACTAAGAATATTCGTCCAGCTTATCCTGGCGTTCCCCATGCGTTCGAGATTAGTTTTGTATTTGGAAGTAACGCATTTACCAATCAAGCGCCTAGGGTACCTGAGTCATCAGGAAGCCGCTGTGCACGAATTGAGAATGCGATTTCCGAAAATAAAAAGGGTGGTGTTTGGCCACAATATTTCTATCCAATTACTGATAAAAATGATCCGCAAGATATCACCATATCTGAAAAGATGTCTGCAAGTTGGGCGCAATTTGCCAAGACTGGCAATCCTAATGTAGAAGGCCAAACTAATTGGCCAACCTACAAGCTCAAAGATGACGTTATGAGAGCTTTTTCTCCAAATGCTGAAATAATTAAAGGCATGCTGAAGGATCGCGTTGATTATCAGATGTCAAACTTAAAGAAATTGTTTGATATGAAGTAGTCCTGATATTAAATATTCCAACTCATTAACTTCTTAGGTATTAAATGAACTTTATCAAAAGATTTTCCGTTTCCATATTCTTGCTTGTTGCAGGCATTGGAGTTTCCTATGCGCAATTTGGCGCGAGTCAAACTAAGGCTCAGCAACAAGAGGCTGTCCTAAAAACAAATGACGACATTTTGAAAAGGCTTTATCAGGCTGAGCCGAGGTCTAAAGCATTGATCGAAAAATCTCCGGGCTATGCGGTCTTTAGTAATTTTGGAATGAAGATTTTTATTGCAGGTGGTGGCTCAGGCAAGGGGGCTGTATATCAGGCTAGCCCCAAAAAAGTTACGTATATGGATATGGTTGAGATTCAGGCTGGGCTTGGATTGGGTATTTCATCATTCCAAATCGTATATATATTTCAAACACCCGAGGCAATGAACGACTTTGTTAACTCAGGCTGGACTTTTGGTGGGCAAGCATCTGCAGCTGCAAAGTACCAAGATCAGGGCGGTTCATATCAGGGTGCCCAGCTCGTGGCCCCTGGTATATTGGCTTATCAGCTGATTGATTCTGGATTGGCTATTGACATTGCTGCTAAGGGCACAAAGTATTACAAGGATGGCGACCTAAATTAAGTAAAGCCCGCTTGATTGCTTTGTATGCCACCCAAGGGGTGGCATTTTTATTCATCGCGCGTCAGAAAGTTTTTGGATTAAGCCATCATGGCTAATCTATGCTGATTCTTATGCAAAGAGGCTAAGTGTGTATTGAGCCTTTCTTTCCGGCGGAGATAACACCATGAGCCTAAGTCACCTCTTCCGCCATATACGACAGCAGAGCCCCTATCCACGGGGCTCTTTGTTTTTGAAGCTCTTCTACCCACCACTCTACCTACCACCAAAGCATTATCTTGGCCTACCCCTTGATGGTATCTGAGATGCAAGCTTAGATGAAAATTTCAACTATGTCCTTGCCAGAATTTTGATTAATTCGGGACTGCAAATATCATCAATGTGCCTAAAGGCTAACGAGGCTCCCTGAATTTGATCCGCAGGAATTCCAAGGCTTTCGAAGTGTGTTTTCCACTGCCTTATTACACGCCATACGCGATCGATAATGGAGCTTGCTTGCTGTGCAGATAGGCCAAAGCGCTCTTTAGCCCCGTAGGCATTGTCTAGGGTTGCTAGTTTGCCTTGAGGTCCAACGCTTAGGTGTTGATAGCGCTCGTTTGCGATAACTGCATGTGGCATCACATCGTAGAGTGGACTCAGGCTCCAGCCTCTATATTCCTGATTCCATAAAAAGGCATGATTGCGTAGATGATCATCATCGTTGCTCACAAAAATATTAAAGATCATGCGTGCATAAAGCTCTTGAACATCTGATTTGACTGTTTGAACTACGCAATATCTTCGGATGGCATCTGCAATATCCATATAGCTTTTTGTATTAGACTCTGATTCGTGGCAAGCAACGAGGGTGAGGGCGCTAACGACATGATGACGAATCTCTACTGGCCGGGCTGAAGCGGTCCAAGAGCGATCAAAGCGTTTGACCATTAATACCTTTTTCTTGCCGACTTGCTCTAATTGAGTTTGAGTTACATTTAGGCCTGCCAATTCTGCAAGCTTGAGAGTGGCGTATTCAATGCTCGGCACATCTAAAGCGCCATCATTACTGCCTGGGAACTTAGCCATCCATAAAATGTTGTCATCATCACGAACGCTTGCCTTTGGGCGCATACCCCCAAGGCCGCTACCCACAATTAAAATTCTGGATAACGCTTCTGATATCGGTAAGCCAGCCTCAATCTTTTGCGCACCCTCTAGTACGTAAGATAGATTGTGAATACTCTCGTGTACAGGGCGCTCTTCTTGATCTAAGGAGGATCGAATATCTAAAGCCCCAATGCGATCGCTACCAGCCTCTAGTAGATAGGTTGATTCTGGCAGGCTATTGGCTGGAACCTTAAGCCTAGCTTCAATCACTCTTCTTCCCCATGAATCAGGAGTGGCATCACGAATCCCACCAAACGCTTCTAGGCCATTTGGTGGAACGAGGCGCTTGCCTTTGATTTCGCTTTTATTTTTAAGGCTAAGGGCGACGGGATCAATTTCTTGTGCGTTGCCCCTATCTAAATAGCGTAAGCCATAAGCAAATGAAGAGGCAATGAGTTTTGAGCCTTCTTCATCCACTTGCAGTTGACCTGCTGGTAAAAATTGCCCATCAAGGTTGGCAAAGACAAACAGGTCTTTAGTGGTGTTTGCCATCAGAAATCAAGCGCTTTCATTTCAGATGTACTTAAGTCACGAACGCGTTGTGGGCGCGAACGACGCTCCAAGGCAGCGATCGCTGGATCATTGCCGCTTAAGAGTTGCAGTAAGGTGATGCCTGGAGCGATTGCATCTAAGTAACGCAGGAGCGCACCAATGGCAACGCCAGGATCGCCTTTTTCGATGCGCTGGGCGGTTGCACGAGATAAACCTGCACGAACCGCAGCCTCACTCTGGCGAACACGACGCGCAAGACGCAAAGTAACAATGCGTTGTGCAATTTCAACGGACTGGTCAAGCTGCTTTGATGCTAGGGCTAGTTGTTGATCTACTCGCATAGTTGCCTCGTGCATTTGGTTAAGCGAGGCCCTAATTTACCTGTTTAGACATTATTAGTCAATAAAAATTACTCATAAATAAATCCTTAATTTATATAATGACTCTTTTATAAGTATTTTTTAATTTTATCTGGGAGGAGTAATTGAGCTAAATTGCCTCTAAGGGTATTTAAAAGCAAGCATTCAAGGGGCTCATTTTGAAGTGATCTCGTCTACATTGATTGGATTGCGACTCTTAAAACCCTGACGCGTTCAGCATGTTTGCTCAAAAGGAGTCACTTTTAGGAGGTAAAAACGCTCGAGAGAAGTCTTTAACCCCAGGCTGGAGCGGTGGTGATTGCCAATACACACATTGCGCTCGCCTTGCAAAAATCACCATGATCAGAGTGGTAATTCTGAATGAGGATTTATTGTTATCCAATGCCAACTTAAATCCATTAGCGTAACTGAAGCAATGCATCCAGGTTGAGGCTAGAGATTTTTATTTCCATAATTTTCAAGAATAAAGCCTCAGTTACGAGGCTCGTATGTTGTTGGCCTTTAGTGGGCTTGATCAACCTTTTCTTGAATGAAAGATTGAACTTGCTCTATCGTCCAAAATGACGATCTTCCAATTTTGATGGGTTTTGGAAATTCACCTTTTTGCACCATAAGCCAAAATTTAGACTTTGACACTGGCATCACCTTGAGAATCTGGGGGATTCTCATTAGGGTGACTGGCGGAATTGGAGATTGATTGCTATTCATTAGATTTACCTTTTAGATTTGATTGAAAAAATTTGGCTAAACTTTTTAGTCGCCACTCTCAAATCTAGTTGACTAATATTTCAATGTAATGAAGTGTAATAAGACCCTTTTTATTGCAAGGCTACATGAGTTGATTTCGGTGTACTGAGTGGGTGCGACACCCGAATTTGGTGTATTGATGACGCGCTTAAGATATGACAAGATTGATCGCAAGCTACTTTGGTGTTTATTTACTGATGTCACTTTGTTACGATCTAAATCATTCTTACTTTATGACATAACGTTAGCCCTATGACGAATTAACTTTATATAGAAAAACTAGTTAAGCAAGGGCTCTAGAAAATTTACTTTGTTATTGTGGTGATATTTACTTTGTTATTCGCCTCAATATACTTAAAAAGTAACATGTATTTATGGGGTTAGAAAGAATGTTGTTCAATTAAAAAATGTAGCAATGTGCTGTTTTTGGTAATTAGGTTAATCTAATCGAAGCGGTAGTGAAACATGTTGATTGTCCTTTCTTATATTGGTATTGCTTTGGCGTCCTTAACGAACTTATAAAGTTGATGTTGTCTTCGTAACATTTCAAAGAAAAGTCGCAAGGTATTTAATGCATCATCATCAGCGCGGTGCGGCCTGCCATTGAAGTGAAGCTTCATACTGGCCAGAGCAGAGGATAGTCCGCCGCTTGGTTTCTTACCTATGGCTAGCATGTGTAAGGTGTACCAAGTCTTAACATCAATCCAGCGGCGTCCAAAGTGCGGAAAGGAAATGCCTCGTTCTTGAAATTCAGACTTCAACTTTGATGAGTCGCCCACTCCCCATGTAACTGGATTGATAAAGCAATTTTGATTTTTGAGAATGCTGCTAAGTTCCTGCGCAAGTGCTTCATGAGTGATTGCGTGGTCAGCAATATTTATATTGCTGATACCGGTTAATTTGGTGATGAACTCTAATATGGGCTCTTGTGGATCTAAAAGCCATGTATGGGTTTTTAAAGACTGGTTGATAAAGTCTTCATAATTTCCAAATGCAATACCCACTTGAATAATTTTTGGATTCTCTGTTGAATTATCTTGAGCGTTATTGAGTTCAAGATCGAGTGCGAAGTAGCATTGTTTTTGATTCATTGATTTGGTACTTATTTAAATGAGATAGTTGAGCAATGTAAGCTCTGGCTGAGTGACAGTCAATGCGGCTGAATAATTCCTTGTAGGATCGCATGGTTAATTAATTAGATACACTCATGTGCTCAAGATCAATCCAATCTATTTTTTATAAAAAGTAAAGTTAATTTTTATTAGGCTCCATGTACTAAGCGACCTACATCTTGAGTTCGCAGATTTCTATCCCATTCCAGTAGATTCTGATGTTGTGGTGTTGGCTGGTGATATCGCAACGAAATCTGGCGGCATGGCTTGGGCGCGAGATGCTTTTCCAAATCAAGAAATTATTTATGTTGCTGGCAATCATGAGTTTTATGGTACTCAACGACTAGAGATGCTTGCAAAACTGTATGAACAGAGTGCTATGTATGGAATTCATTTTTTAGACGATGGAGCAGTCGAGATTCGGGGTGCTAATGATAAAAAGACTACCCGTTTTTTGGGGCTACTTTATGGACCGACTTCCGCTTGTTTGGGGATGCATTAAAAGATAAATGCATGATGTACGGCGAAATGTATCTGAATGACTTCAGAAGAATTGGCGATGGAGCGATTAGTTTTTCTACTGGGAAATCTATTGAACTGCATGAGGAATCACTGGCTTGGCTGAGATTGGCATTAACCCACCCCTTTGATGGCAAGACTGTTGTGATCACACACCATTTGCCATCGATGTCTTCGGTGGCACAACGGTATAAAACCGATTTGTTATCAGCCTGTTTTGCATCGGAGCTATCTCATTTATTCGGCGAGATGTCGGTTTGGATTCATGGTCATACTCACGATTCTTGCGACTATGAAATGAATGGTACTAGGGTGGTGTGCAACCCTCGTGGATATGTTCGCTCTAGCCATGCAGAAAATCCTCGGTTTAATCCTTCTTTAATCATCCAGGTCTAAGGGGATATAAGAGGTCTTGGTCATAAATCTTCCTTTTTACTATTTATAAGTTGTAATAGTAATATACAATTTTTATATTGTTATTTAATGTTACAACTTTCATATTGTATTCAAAGTGAGTCTGGAGATATTAATGAATTATCCAATTCAAACCCTAGATAGCCTGAGCTTGTTTATTAGAGCCTTTCGAAAGCAAAAGGGAGTAACTCAGGCTGATATGGCTGAAAAACTCGGAATTAGTCAGCAAGCCTATGCGCGCTTTGAGGGCAATCCACACTCAGCCACCTTTGAGAGATTGTTTTTAGTCTTACGGATTTTGGATGTCAGCGTATCAATGGAGCAGATCATGAAAGGCTCAAAACAACTCAAAGTTAGCCCAGAGTCTGGATCAAAGGAGATTTGGTAATCATGGTCACTCGCTCAAAATCAAGAGCGCTCAGCATTTGGATGAATGGCGTTCAAGTGGGCACTTGGCAATTAACAAGGCAGCTTGAGACCTTCAATTATTCTGATGAATGGATTTCGCGGGAGTGTGCGAGACCCTTATCACTGTCGCTTCCTTTCTTGCCAGGTAATGCGTCGCATCAAGGCGATCTTGTTAATCATTATTTTGACAATTTATTGCCTGATAGCGATGTGATTCGTAGACGTCTAGCGAGTCGTTATCAGTCAAAAAGCTTGGGTGCATTTGACTTACTATCTCAGCTCGGCCGTGATTGCGTTGGTGCTGTCCAACTTTTGCCAGAGGGTGAGCTGCCAGCAGGAATTCATCAAATTCAAGGTCGGGCATTGAGTAATGAGGAGATTGCGGATCGCATTCGTCACGTCTCCTTGGATTCGGTTTTCGGGCAAGCTGCTCCAAGCAATGATCTAAGCCTATCGATTGCGGGTGCCCAAGAAAAAACTGCACTACTAAAGCACGATGGGCTCTGGCACCTGCCTAAAGGCAGCACACCAACTACGCATATTTTCAAGCTGCCCTTGGGTTTGGTTGGTCATATGCGTGCTGACATGCACACATCGGTTGAGAATGAGTGGCTCTGCTCCAAAATTATGACTGCGTATGGCATTCCAACTGCTTCCTGTGAAATCAAGTATTTTGAAGATCAAAAAGTATTGATCGTTGAGCGCTTTGATCGGAGATCATCTGCGGATGGGCAGTGGATTATTCGCCTTCCCCAGGAGGATTTTTGTCAGGCAATGGGCGTATCCCCAATGAATAAATACCAGGCAGATGGCGGTCCGAGCATCACATCGGCCATGAAGTTATTGTTAGGCTCAGTAAACGCAGAGCAAGATAGAATACATTTTTTCAAAACGCAAATTATTTTTTGGCTATTAGCTGCTACAGATGGCCATGGTAAAAACTTTAGCATTGCACACCTGCCGGGCGCACAATATAAAGGGACTCCAATTTATGATGTATTGTCGGCGCATCCAGTGATTGGTTTTGGAGCAAATCAAATAGCGCCCCATAGAGTTAAGCTAGCAATGGCTGCGCGCGGCTCGACCAACCACTACCTGTTAGATAAAATTCACCGCAGACACTGGTTATCCCAAGCTCAACAAGCTGGCCTTGGTGCTGGTGTAGCGCAGCAATTAATTGAAGAAATTATTGAGATGACTCAGTCGGTAATCAATCAGGTGAGATCAACGATTTCAGAGCCATTTCCAATGGCTATGGCTGAGTCTATTTTTACGGGCATAAAAATGCAGGCTCGCAAGTTAGCTTCCCGAATTGAGTCTTAGTATTAAAAACCCCAGCAATCACTTGCTGGGGTTTTGTCTTTCTAGTAACTAGAAATTGTTGCTTGATTACTTCTTAGCAGCTGGAGCTGTTACTACAGCAGCAATAGCTTCTGTGTAAACCACTTTTACTT
>NZ_NCJB01000073.1:0-10791 GCF_002282275.1 Polynucleobacter sp. 39-46-10
ATTGCCTACAGTCTCCATATAGCCAGGCCAGTTCGTACCAAACTGAAAACTCATCGTGATGCCACTGACCACACCCAAGGCAAAGGTCAGAGCAAAAATCTTGACCCAAAACTGATAGGCCTCAAGCCAATAGTCCAAGCCAGTTCGGATATGCTGAATCTTAAAAAAGAAGAGAAACCACCCCAGCGCAATCGAAATGGTTGGAAAGAGAATATGAAAAGAAATATTCGCGCCAAACTGAATACGACTAAATAAAAGTGAATCGAGCACGGCTGCTCCTAGTAATTGAATTTTCTACATACAATTGTGGCACCAATTGAACAATGCCGCTGATCCCCTGCGGTTTAAACACCCTACAATGTCTCAATGTTGATACAAATCGCCAATCTCATTCTTCAGGTACTCGTTAGCATTGTTGCGGGAGCTTGCCTTTTACGCTGCTATTTACAGTGGCTTGCCTTTAATTTAGGCGCAGGGCAAAGTAAGTCCATTGGTACTTATATTTTGCCCTTAAGCAATTGGATCGTCCTTCCACTAAGGCGCTTCATACCCAGCATTGGTCGCTTTGATCTAGCGAGTTGTGTTGCAGCCTATCTTTTAATTTTGTGCAAGATTGCGATCCTGCTATTTATCTCTGGCGCCACCTCGATGGATATCTCTTGGTTAGCACTTGCATTGATTGATCTACTTGATCTTGTTCTATCAGTTCTAGTTGGCCTATTTTTTGCCAGCATCATTCTTTCTTGGGTTGGTGCAGGGACTCAAATTCAGTTCTTAGTCTCGCTATTAGTTGACCCCCTGCTCACCCCAGTTAGGAAGGCAATACCCAACTTTGGCGCCTTAGATTTATCGCCACTTGCTCTACTGCTCATCCTGCAGGTGCTGCAGATTGTGGTGGGCAACCTCAGGTAGCTGGTTGGGGCTTATTGACCTCTAGCGCCTCCTGAATGACTTGAATAAAGTATTCACCATAGCGCTCCAGCTTAGCTTGCCCGACCCCACTAATGCGACTGAATTGATCTAAGGTGGTTGGCATGGATTTAACCATCTCCTGCAATGTGCTGTCATGAAAAATCACATAGGGGGGCACCCCCTGTTCACGGGCTAGCTCAGTCCGCTTAGCCTTGAGCGCCTCCCACAGGTTTTCATCCGCAATATTGCTAAAGGGATGCGTAGAACCCTTTCTTGTTCCGGGCTTTGTGAGCTTGTTTTTGGAGTAGCCCGTTTCTTTTCTCAGCCAAACCTCTTGTTCTCCACGCAGCACCGGCAAAGCAATGCTGTCTACTAACTTTAAGCCACCATGCAATGCAATATCAGCATCTAAATAACCGCCCGCTACCAATTGGCGATAGATGCTATTCCATTGGGCCTGATTCAGTTCTGCACCAATACCAAATGTGCTTACTTGCTCATGAAAATATTGCTTAACTCTAGAGGTCACTTTACCCAAAAGCACATCGATTAGGTGGGTCACGCCAAAACGCTGACCCGTACGATATACACATGACAATGCTTTTTGCACTTCCTGGGTGGCATTCCAAGTTGATACTGACTCTAGACAGTTGTCGCAGTTACCACAACTACCAGCATGCATCTCTCCAAAGTAGCGCAGGATTGTTTGATGTCGACAGGTTGTGGATTCGCAATAGCCCAGTAAAGCATTGAGTTTTTGGCGCTCCACTCGTTTACGGTCTTCAGATGCTTCGCCAGAGTCCACCATTTGCCGTAAGCTCACCACATCCCCAAATCCGTAGGCCATCCAGGCATTTGCAGGTAAGCCGTCACGCCCTGCTCGTCCAGTTTCTTGGTAATAGCCTTCCATGCTTTTAGGGAGATCCAGATGAGCTACGAAGCGGACGTTGGGTTTATCAATACCCATACCAAACGCTACGGTTGCGACCATGATGACGCCTTCTTCACGCAAGAAGCGTTTTTGATTAGCGCTGCGTGTTTCTACACTTAAGCCAGCGTGATAGGCCATTGCATCCCACCCGCGGTCTTGCAACCATTGCGCCGTCTCTTCTACACTGCGACGCGATAGGCAATAAATAATGCCTGAGTCATCGGCATGCTCAGCATCTAAAAAGTACTCTAGCTGTTGTTTGGCACTCTGCTTTTGAAGCACTCGATACTTAATATTAGGGCGATCAAAGCTAGAGACAAACTGCTCGGCCGATTCTAGTGATAGACGTTCCACAATTTCTGCTCGGGTTGGCGCATCCGCAGTAGCCGTTAAGGCGATACGGGGCACCTTCGGAAATCGCTCATGCAGAACGGTAAGTTGGCGATATTCTGGGCGGAAATCATGACCCCATTGCGAAACGCAGTGCGCCTCATCAATAGCAAATAATGCAATTCCGGGGCCTGCATTAAGTCTATCCAGTATTGATAGAAAGCTAGAGCTCATAAGACGCTCAGGCGCTACGTAGATTAAATCAAGATCTCCTGCCAGCAATTGAGTAGTCACCTGTTGAGAGGTGGCCGCATCGAGACTAGAGTTGAGAAACGAAGCCTTCACACCCAACTGGATTAACGCATCGGCTTGATCTTGCATCAGTGCAATTAAGGGTGAAACCACTACTCCCACACCGCGACGAACCAGGGAGGGAATCTGATAGCACAGCGACTTACCAGCGCCAGTAGGCATGAGGACTAAAGCATCCCCACCTGCGACTACATGAGCAACAATCGATTCTTGAGCGCCTCGAAATTGATCAAAGCCAAAAACATCATGAAGTACTTGGCGGCTTGATTGCAACAGTAATGCTCCTTTGAAATAAAAAAGCCCCACGTCATGGCGGGGCTTTATGAATGTCGTCTCTACATTTACAAATACAGAATCTAGTTGGCGGAGAGGGTGGGATTCGAACCCACGGTAGGTTTGACCCTACGCCTGATTTCGAGTCAGGTACATTCGACCACTCTGCCACCTCTCCGAACCGAACAGCGATTATAGCTTTCGGGGATTTCTTAATTTCCCGCTCTTACTGTTAGTGGGGCTTTAATACCTCTAAGCCACCTAAGTAAGGTCGCAATGCTTTCGGAATGGCGATACTGCCATCAGCCTGCTGGCAGTTCTCCAGAAGAGCAACGCCAGTTCTGCCCACTGCAAGACCAGAACCATTCAAGGTATGCACTAACTCCGGCTTACCTTGACCAGCTTTATATCTTGCTTGCATGCGTCTAGCTTGGAAATCGCCCATATTGGAGCAAGAGCTAATCTCACGGTAAGCATTTTGTGATGGGATCCATACTTCAAGGTCATACGTTTTGGTGCTGCCAAAACCCATATCGCCCGTGCAGAGCAATACTTTTCGATATGGCAATTCAAGTAGCTCCAACACCTTTTCTGCATGCGAAGTTAATTCTTCAAGCAACTGCATTGACTCTTCTGGCTTTGCAATCTGTACGAGCTCTACCTTTTCGAACTGGTGCTGACGAATCATGCCACGCACGTCACGGCCATAGCTTCCGGCCTCAGATCTAAAGCATGGAGTATGAGCAGCAAATTTCAATGGCAACTCTTCGGCCGCAGTAATCGTGTCACGTACTAAATTGGTAACAGGTACTTCTGCCGTTGGAATCAAATAAAAATTTTCAACTTTTGCTTCGCCTGCCCCGTCTTCACCACCCATCTGGCGAGGAACCTTAAATAGATCCTCTTCAAACTTAGGTAGCTGACCAGTACCACGCATAGATGCAGCATTCACCATCAAAGGAACATAGAGCTCCTCGTAACCGTGCTGAGTTGTATGCAAGTCAATCATGAATTGCGCTAAGGCGCGATGCAATCTGGCAACAGGCCCCTTAAGAACTACAAAACGTGAGCCACTAATCTTTGCAGCCGATTCAAAATCAAGCCCTAATGGCGCACCCAAGTCGACATGGTCCTTCACGGGAAATGAAAACTCTGGGATCGCGCCCCAACGCTTCACTTCCTTATTCTCGGTCTCGTTTTTACCTACGGGAACCGCTTCATCCGGCAAATTCGGAATACCCATTAAGAAATCTACAATCTCTACCTGCAAAATTGCTAAACGTGCTGCTCCTGATTCCATATCCACGTTAATCTGCGTTGCTTCAGCCATCTCGGCAGCAGCTTCTTCGCCTTTGCCTTTTTTCATACCAATAGCTTTAGCCAGTTGGTTACGTTTAGCTTGCAATTCTTCAGTACGCGTTTGTAAAGATTTGCGTTCGGACTCTAAAGTGTTGAACTTCTCAACATCCAATTGAAATTTTCGAGTTGCCAAACGAGCGGCAACGGCTGCGATATCTTTACGGAGTAATTGCGGATCAATCATGTGATGCTCTATTAATTAATGGGTATGTACGTTAGTTTAAGCGCAAGACTTCTGCACCGGCAGGAGGTACAAAGGTAAAGCGATTGGCGGGTAGATTCACGTTGAGCTGGATCTTGTCTAAAGTCACCAATACCACGCTACCTAGACCATCTATCAGCTCTAATGCTTTTGGTAAGCTATTAGTCATTCCAACTGAGATCTTGGTGTATGGCAAGTCATTACCATTTTTTGTATTTGGGTTTTTCTTGGGTACAAGAGCAACCCATTTCATGCCCAGACGATCTTCGCCTTCAACTAAATCAAAATGCTGGTCTAGGGAAGTTTCACCAAATAGGATTGCGGCTGGAGTGGCTGCTAAAGCTTGACCAGCAGGCCTGAAGGTAGCTTGATTCAAATCCTTATCCCACATAATGAGTTGCTTGCCATCGGCAATCAGTTTTTGCTCGTATGGTTTTTGGGTATCCCAAATAAATCGGCCTGGACGCTGAAACACAAAACGCCCTTGTGTTTGGCGAACCACTTTTAAACCTTTGTCTTGGGATTCATTTGCTTTGGGTGCGCGCAACTGCTGCTGCACAAATTCCCCTTCAGCGGTTTTGGAATTGCGCACAAACTGACGCAACTGCTCAGCCCCACTCTCACCCTCCGCAATAACCAAGTTTGAAGATAAAAGAATTGTGAGCCCTAAAGCTGCTGCCAAGAAAAGTCTGCGCAAGGGAATCGCCTTATTCCGAAGGACGATGAAGGATTTCGCGATTACCGCCATTACCCATTTTCGAAACTAAGCCAGCTTTTTCCATATCCTCAAGCAAGCGTGCTGCACGGTTATAACCAATGCGCAAGTGACGCTGAACCAAGGAGATTGATGGGCGCTTATTTTCTAGAACAATAGCAACTGCCTGATCGTATAAAGGATCGGCTTCTCCGCCACCTTCACCAGTCAATGCATCAATCGTGGACTCATCGGCACCTTCCAGAACGCCGTCAATGTAGTTGGCCCCACCCTTCTCTTTGAGCCACTCCACCACACGATGAACTTCATCATCAGAAACAAAGGCGCCATGAACGCGAACCGGCAAACCGGTACCCGGAGCCATGTACAGCATGTCACCCATGCCAAGTAATGCTTCAGCGCCCTGTTGGTCTAGGATGGTGCGGCTATCAATTTTTGAACTTACCTGGAAAGAAATACGGGTTGGTACGTTGGCCTTAATGAGGCCAGTAATCACATCCACGCTTGGACGTTGAGTTGCCAATACCAAGTGAATGCCTGCAGCACGAGCCTTTTGTGCAATACGTGCAATCAACTCTTCAATCTTCTTGCCGGAGACCATCATTAAGTCAGCCAACTCATCTATCACGATCACAATTACTGGCGCCTTGTAGATTGGCTCCGGATCATCTGGAGTCAAACTAAATGGATTGGTGAGCTTCTCGCCTTTTTCTTCCGCTTCTAATATCTTTTTATTAAATCCAGCAAGGTTACGTACACCAAACTTACTCATCAGTTTATAGCGACGCTCCATCTCATTCACAGCCCAATTGAGAGCGTTATACGCCTGCTTCATATCAGTAACGACGGGGCACAAGAGGTGTGGAATCTTGTCGTACATGGCCATCTCGAGCATCTTCGGATCAATCATGATCAGACGCACTTCATCGGGCTTGGCCTTAAAGAGAATGGACAAAATCATGGCATTAATACCAACGGACTTACCAGCCCCAGTCGTACCAGCAACTAAGCAATGCGGCATCTTTGCCAAGTCAGCAACAATCGGACTACCCGAAATATCTTTACCCAAAGACAAGGTCAAGTTGGAATGACTATCGTTGTAGACCTGTGAACTCAAAATCTCAGAAAGGTAAACCGATTGACGTGTTGGGTTTGGCAATTCCAAAGCCATGCAAGTCTTACCTGGAATAGTTTCAACCACGCGCATACTCACTACGCCCAACGAACGCGCTAAGTCACGTGAGAGATTCACAATCTGGCTGCCCTTCACACCAACAGCAGGATCGATTTCATAACGGGTTACCACTGGGCCTGGATAGGCTGCAATGACTTTCACTTCTACATTGAACTCAGCTAACTTGCGCTCAATGAGGCGAGATGTAAATTCCAGCACATCTGCTGAAATGGTTTCTTTTGCTTCTGGCACCGGATCAAGCAAAGCTAAAGGCGGTAATTCTGAATCAGGGATATCCACAAACAGCGGTTGCTGCTTCTCACGCTCAACTCGAGCGCTCTTTGGAATCTCTACTGGAGTACGAACAATCTGTACGGGCTTAGCAATTTCAACGCGCCCGCGAAACTCTTCAACAAACTCTTCCCGCTCTTCGGCAGCCGCTTCACCTAGCTTGCGATCCTCTTCACTATCGCGACGCTCACGTAAGCGGTTGTAGGCAAGCTCAAGCGAGCGCCCTACTTTTTCAGCGACATCTAGCCAAGAAAAATGGAGGAATAAGGAGAGGCCAGCGCAAAGGGTAAACAGCAAAACCAGGGTTGAGCCAGTAAAACCCAAGGTCATTTGCAGGGGATCGCCAATCAGTTCCCCCAAAATGCCTCCAGGAGGCCTTGGAAGCTCCCAGGTCAACGAATGCAGGCGGATGGACTCAAGAGCCATACTGCTCAATAAAGTCAGCCCAAAGCCCAGCCAACGAATTAATAAGGAGTCAGGCTTGGTATCTGGGTCTAGGGGCAGGGGAATACTCCAAAGCTCGCGCCAGCCACTGAGAACACGGCGACCAAAGAGAACAACCCACCAAAAAGCAGAGATACCGAAAATATAGAGCAATAAATCAGCTAAATAGGCCCCAAAACGCCCACCTAGGTTCTTAGGAACCTCAAAACTGGCATGAGACCAAGCGGGATCAGCCTTGGAATAAGTCACCAAAATGGCCAATAAACCCAAACAAAGGCCAAAGGAGATAAACCAACGGGCCTCTAAAAAGAGACGGGGCATCCTACCCTGCCCTTGATTCTCAGGGGGCTGGGGACTTAAAGGGGTTTTGGACTTCGGGTATGTCGTTCTTGCCATGTTCCACCGATTGTAATCAAGCAATCCTATAATTTGGTGATGACTACAAATACCCCAAAACACTCCAAAGTCCTCATTCTAGGTTCAGGCCCTGCCGGCTACACAGCTGCTGTTTACGCTGCCCGCGCTAATTTGAACCCAACCCTCATCACTGGCCTGGCACAGGGCGGTCAATTAATGACAACTACCGATGTAGAAAATTGGCCAGCAGATCCAGATGGTGTTCAAGGGCCAGAGCTCATGGATCGCTTTTTGAAACATGCGGAGCGCTTTAATACCAACATCATCTTTGATCACATTCACACTGCTGCGCTGACTGAAAAGCCTATCCGCTTAGTTGGTGACTCCGGTACTTACACCTGCGATGCTTTAATTATTTCAACAGGTGCTTCTGCTCAATACATTGGCCTTCCAAGTGAGGAAGCATTTATGGGTCGCGGCGTTTCTGGTTGCGCAACATGTGATGGCTTCTTTTATCGCAATCAAGATGTCTGCGTAGTCGGTGGCGGTAATACGGCTGTAGAAGAAGCACTCTATCTCACAGGCATTGCCAAAAAAGTAACCGTGATTCATCGTCGCGATAAATTCCGTGCAGAGCCAATCCTCAATGACCGCCTGATGGCCAAAGTTGCCGAAGGTAAAGTCGAGCTCAAATTGAACTCCACCCTTGACGAAGTCTTGGGCGATGAAAAAGGTGTCACCGGTGTTCGTATTAAGAAAGCTGATGGCAGTACAGAAGATGTTGCCGTTACCGGCGCCTTTATTGCCATTGGCCACAAACCGAATACCGATTTATTTGTTGGTCAGCTGGATATGAATAATGGCTACCTAAAGACTCACTCTGGATTGGAAGGCAATGCCACTGCCACCAATATCCCTGGAGTATTTGCAGCGGGCGATGTGCAGGATCATATTTATCGCCAAGCGATTACCAGCGCAGGCACAGGGTGTATGGCTGCATTAGATGCACAGCGTTACTTGGAGACCCTGGATTAACAGCGACTGAACTAACGCAAAATAGCGCCCGGCTTTGCTGCGCGTTTTCATTCCAACTCAGATAGAGGTTTACCCCGACCAAATTGCGCCCTTGGAGCCCTTTTAAGTCGGCTGGAAAGCTTTAAAATAAGTTTCATCACCCCTCTTTGCTAATATCGAGGTATCCATTAATCACTAGCCGGAGCATTTATGAGTTACGACAAGGTCAGCCCAGGTAAGAAAATCCCAGAATCATTCAACGTCATTATTGAGATCCCAATGAATGCGGATCCGGTGAAGTATGAAGTGGACAAAGAAACTGGCTGCCTCTTCGTAGATCGCTTCATGGGCACAGCAATGCACTACCCATGCAACTACGGTTATATACCTAAGACGGTTGCTGGTGACGGCGATCCTGTGGACGTTCTTGTCATTACTCCATTTGCATTAGTTCCAGGCTCAGTAGTGAGCTGTCGCGCTATTGGCATGTTAGAGATGGAGGATGAAGGCGGACAAGATGCGAAGTTGTTGGCTGTTCCAGAAGACAAAATTTTGCCAATCTATAAGCATTTGCAAAAACCTGAAGATGTAAATGAATTGCTCCTCGCCCAAATTCAACACTTCTTCGAGCACTACAAAGATCTCGAAAAAGGTAAGTGGGTAAAAGTCAAAGGTTGGACTGGTGTTGCTGGTGCCCATAAAGAAATTTTGGACGGCATCGAAGGCTACACTAAGTCACAGAAGTAATTTCGTAGTCATTTGGAGTGAGCTCGCAAAAAATCGCCCTAGCGCAAATCAACCCTCTTTTGGGTGATTTGTCTGGCAACGCGCAGCTCATCTCTCAAGCTGCCGCAGATGCTTATGCACAAGGCGCCACTCTAGTTCTGACGCCAGAGCTCTCGCTCACCGGCTACCCTCCAGAAGATTTACTCCTGCGCCCAGCCTTTATTGAGGCCGCCGATCGTGAGCTCAGCTGCTTAATGCTAGAGCTTCAGAAATTTCCAGGGCTGACTGTCATTGTTGGTCACCCCAAGAAAACTGCCGCTGGCTTGCAAAACTACGCGTCGGTCATTCGTGATGGCAAAGTCATTGCCGGCTATGCCAAACAAGAATTGCCAAACCATGAAGTATTTGATGAGGTGCGTTACTTCACGCCAGGTAACGAAGCCTGTGTCTTTGAAAATACCGGCATTCAGTACGGTCTCATTCTTTGTGAAGATGCTTGGCATGCTGGTCCTGCAAAGCAGGCTCATGCAGCCGGCGCACAAGTGCTGCTAGTTCTCAATGCCTCGCCTTATCACCTCCAAAAGGAATCTTTACGCATTGAGGTGCTACGCAAACAGATTGCCGTAAGTAAGATGCCTTTGGTCTATGTCAACGCAGTAGGCGGACAAGATGAATTGGTTTTTGATGGTGGATCATTTGCTTTAAATAGTGCAGGCAAAGTGGTTATGACTATGCCGCAGTTTGAAACTGCTCTTGGCTACGTCGATGTCAATGCTTCGGCCGATTTGGAGCCAGGAGCTCTAGTGACTCCATCTAGCGTAGAAGCCCAGGCTTACCAAGCACTGGTTTTAGGTGTGCGTGACTATGTTCAGAAAAATCGTTTTCCGGGAGTCATTATTGGCCTCTCCGGAGGAGTTGACTCTGCATTGGTCTTGGCGATTGCGGTGGATGCCTTAGGTGCCGATAAGGTTCGCACCGTCATGATGGCTTCACGGTACACCGCTGACATCTCTTGGATTGATGCCAGGGAAATGGCTCAGAATCTGGGCGTTCAATACGATGAGATTCCGATTAGCGAACCTGTGGATGCTTTAGAGCATGCTTTAGCTGAACATTTCAAGGGCTTGAAGCTCGATGCTACTGAAGAGAATATTCAGGCGCGAGTGCGAGGCACTCTTCTGATGGCGCTCTCCAATAAAACCGGTCGCCTAGTTTTAACAACGGGCAACAAGAGTGAGATGGCTGTCGGTTACTGCACGCTATACGGAGATATGGCCGGAGGCTTTGCCGTCATTAAGGATATTGCCAAAACTTTGGTCTATCGCCTGTGCGCCTATCGCAATAGTATTGCCCCGATTATTCCGGAGCGGATTTTGACACGCGCTCCCTCCGCAGAATTACGCCCCGACCAGACCGATCAAGATAGCTTGCCATCGTACGAAATATTAGATGGCATCGTAGAGCGGTATATGGAGCAAAACCAATCTATCGCCCAAATCATCGCCGCTGGATTTGATCCTGACAGCGTAGAAAAAGTGACTCGCCTGATTAAACTCAATGAATACAAGCGTCGCCAAGCACCTCCAGGCGTTCGCGTGACCACCCGAGCCTTTGGGCGTGACTGGCGTTACCCGATTACCTCTCAATTTAGAGCGTAACTGGGCATTGGTTTTCAGTTCTAGGTATGATTACTGTATTAAGGGGAATATATGAAGCTAATCACATCCATTATTAAGCCGTTCAAACTTGAC
>NZ_NCJB01000443.1:0-1581 GCF_002282275.1 Polynucleobacter sp. 39-46-10
GAAAAACTACAGTCAAAGCAAATATAAGGGTACCCATGTCAACCATCCAGCCATTCCATCTTGCCTTTCCAGTTAATGACTTAGCGGCAGCTCGCAGTTTTTACGGCACTACCTTAGGCTGTTCAGAAGGGCGCAGTTCAGACGAATGGATTGATTTTGATTTCTTTGGACATCAACTCGTTGCTCATCTTGCCCCTGAAGAATGCGGTCATGCAAGCTCAAATGAGGTTGACGGACATCAAGTTCCAGTAAAACATTTTGGGGTTGTTCTCACGATGCCGGATTGGCATGCATTAGCTGAAAAATTAACGCATAGCGGCATCAAGTTCATCATTGAACCGCAAATTCGCTTTAAGGGAATGGTGGGCGAACAGGCCACCATGTTCTTTTTAGATCCTGCTGGCAATGCTCTTGAATTCAAAGCATTTGAAGATCCTAGTCAGCTCTTTGCAAAATAAGCAATACAGGATCGATAGCCACTCTAAGTGGCTAGTTTTATTGGATTGCTAGGCGCCACAGAGAAGTGGTTTCGGCAGATCTTGCAAAGTACAGAAGATCAGATTGATCAAAAGGCTTATGGTGCTTTGGCTTAGTATCAATACGACCAATTACCTTAAGCCCTCCTGCCCCAATCCACTCCAGTAATTCTGTTCTAGTCCTTAATCCGAGATGTTCGGCTAAGTCAGACAAAATTAACCAAGCCTCTCCATCGGGTAGTAAATGGTTTTTTAGTTCACCCAAAAACCCTTTCAGCATTTGGCTCTCAGGGTCATAAACAGCATGCTCCAAAGTGGAACTCGGTCTTGCAGGTATCCATGGAGGATTGCAAACAATCAAAGACGCCTTCTCTTGCGGAAATAAATTAGCCTTGATGATTTGGATGCTGGAATCCAAACTCAATCGCTTAATATTTTCTTTAGCACAAGCAAGCGCTCGATCATCTTGATCAGTGGCAACAATCTTTTGTACGCCTCGCATTGCCAAGATAACTGACAACACACCAGTCCCTACGCCGATATCAAAAGCGATGGACTCTTTTTCGAGTAATTTAGGCAACGGAACACTACAAACTAACTCGAGATACTCCCCGCGTATCGGCGAGAAAACACCATAATGGGGGTATATAAAAATAGGTTCGCCTTCCTCATCAGCGAGAACGGGTACACCATTTTTACGCCACTCATGTGCACTGATCACTCCCAAGAGCTCACGCAAGGAAATCACATAGGATTCAGTAGTGGGGCCATATGCCTCTTGGCAAGCCACCGAAACATCAGGCGCTCTTCGCAAGGAGATGGAGTGATCAGCATTGCATTCAATCAATAACATTCCCAATATTCGCGCGCGCTGGGACTGAATCAAACGATGCTTGTTAAATAGATCAATCGAGGTTGGTGATTGAAGATCACCGGAAGATTGATCTGCTCTCTTTCCAGCACGCTTAGATTTCTTAGAGGGCTTATCAACGCGCCTTACCAAGGCCTGTAACAACTGACGGGCATTTTGGAAATCACCTCGCCAAAGGATGGCAGTGCCCTCACAAGCTAGACGATAGGCATCATCTGCCGTGAGGGTGTCATC
>NZ_NCJB01000074.1:0-10654 GCF_002282275.1 Polynucleobacter sp. 39-46-10
TACTATTGAAGTTCCAAGTGATGAGGTACTATCAAAAGAAATTCGAAATGTGTTTTGGCAAGCAGTACCTCAAATTTCTGGCATTGAAATCAAAGGCATGGTGGCTGTGCTCTACACAACACAGGGCATGCTTGAAATGATCCCTGGTGAGCTCAAGGGCCAATATCGATTTACTTTAATTGCTGATGAAGATAAGGTCTTAGCAATCTCATCCGATAAAAATACACCAAAGCGCGCATTTAGCAATCAAACTAGTTTGGATATTGGCGTTCTCAGTCCCAATATAAGTCTGCGCATTGACACCTACCCGCCAGCAACAAACTTGACTTTTAGAATGTTGATTGGCGTGGTATTGGGTTTAAGTGCATTCGTAATTTGGAGCTTGTGGTCAGTACTCAAGCAAATGCAGGTCAGACAAGAGGCCGAAGCAAATCTTCGTGCCGAAACGAGTTTTCGTAGCGCTATGGAAAACTCCACCCCAGTAGGAATTCGTGCGCATGACATGAATAGAGTAATCACCTACGTCAATCCCGCCTTTTGTGAAATGACTGGTTGGTCAGCAGAGGAGTTAATTGGGATGAGTCCGCCTTTTGCTTTTTGGCCCGAGGGTCAAAAGAGTGAGTTGACGGAAAAGATGAATAAAGCCCTCAAGCTTGCCTTAAGCCAGGAAAAGAAAATTGGCATAGAGGGCTCGATCCTTCACCGCAACGGATCCATCATTCAGACTCGTACCTTTATTTCTCCATTAATTAATGAAAAAGGTGCTCAAACTGGCTGGGTCACTTCCTTAATTGATATTTCTGAGCCGAAGAAAATTCGCGAAGAATTAGCTGCTTCACAAGAGCGCTTCGTTACAGTTTTAGAAGGTCTTGATGCTGCAGTTTCCGTAGTATCCAATGAAACCGGTGAGTTGTTGTTTGCGAATCGCTTTTATCGGGAACGTTTTGGAAACACTGCCAAAGGCCATTTTGATCTAGCTGACAGTGATATCAATCGGAATGCGATGCAAGCCTTGATTGAGGATTCTGGAGATGCCATCACCGAGGGCATCTCCCCATCTTCTTTGTATCAAGAAAATGAGTCTGAAGAAATTCAACTATTAGATGAAGCCACTGGAACCTTAAGATGGTATGAAGTCCGAAGACGTTTTGTTCCATGGGTAGATGGTCACTTAGCACAATTGCTCATTGCAACCGACATTACGATTCGTATTGAGGCGGATGATTTAGCGCGCCAACAAGAAGAGCGCATGCAATTCACTAGTCGTTTAACCACCATGGGTGAAATGGCCTCTTCTTTAGCCCACGAATTAAACCAACCACTTGCAGCCATTTCTAACTATTGCATGGGTGTGGCCAAGCGTTTACAGGATCACCTAGATCCAGTAGTGCAAAAAGATATTCTTCCAGCACTAGAGAAAGCATCTGATCAAGCGCATAGGGCCGGAACAATCATTCAGCGTATCAAAGGTTTTGTGAAGCGCAGTGAGCCACAACGTAAAACTTGCGATATTAGTGAAATTATTAATGATGCAGTTGGATTGGTGGAAATTGAAGCGCATCGCCACCGATTAAATATCGCCACTGAGATTGCCAGCAATCTGCCAATGATTGACGTTGATCCGGTCTTGATTCTCCAGGTATTGGTTAACCTCCTGAAAAACTCCCTGGATAGCTTGAGAGAGGTTTACCCTCTTTCTTCGCGCTGGTCGGCTCCACCAGTGCAGATTTCGGCTGACCTGGATACCAGCACCTTTCCCGCCATGCTGCGTATCCAAGTAACAGATGCAGGTGCCGGAATCGCCCAATCCGTCATTGAACGCATGTTTGAGCCCTTTTTTAGCACTAAAAACGACGGTATGGGCATGGGATTGAATATTTGCCGATCCGTTATAGAGTCCCATCAGGGCCGCCTTTTTGCAAAAAATCAGATGGATGCAGAACAGACTAAGCTGGCGGGCTGCACCTTTACAATACTATTACCCCTAGAGCTAGCAGGCTCTATGGCCAACAGTTAATTTATGTATTTTTTTAAGATTGATCTGCGAAAGCTAATATGAATATCAGTGCTGCCACCAAACCCAATCAAACTGAAGTGGTTTACGTTGTAGATGACGATGAGGCGGTACGCGACTCACTTACCTGGCTCCTAGAAAGCAATGGCTATGTTGTGCGCTGTCATGCAAGTGCTGAGCGTTTCTTGCAGTCACTCCAGAGCACGGATAAGTCAACTATCTCCTGCGCAATCTTAGATGTCCGCATGTCGGGCATGTCAGGTCTTGAATTACAAGAGCGTTTGATTAGTGAAAACCTGCCAATGCCAGTTGCTTTTATTACTGGTCATGGTGATGTCTCAATGGCAGTCTCCACCATGAAGCGCGGTGCAGTGGACTTCATTGAAAAGCCCTTCAAAGAAAATGATCTCTGCGGTCTAGTTGACCGCATGCTTGCTAAAGCACGTGTTGATTACTCACAAGCAAGCCACCGCAAAATTACCCAGAGTCTCTTAAGCAAGTTAACTGGTCGTGAGCGCCAAGTGCTAGAGCGCATTGTTGCCGGTCGCTTAAATAAACAAATTGCGGATGATCTTGGCATCTCCATTAAAACGGTCGAAGCACATCGTGCCAACATAATGGAAAAGCTCAACGTAAATACCGTTGCAGACCTCCTCCGCTTAGCCCTCTCAGATCCACAACCAAATTAATCCCTATGCCTGCACAGTTACTCGATGGCGTCGCCCTATCCAAAAAATTACGTACTGAAATTGCAGCACGCGGAGCAATAGTTACCGCTAGGGGCGTAAGGCCTGGCCTAGCTGTCATCGTAGTTGGAGAAAATCCTGCTAGCCAGGTTTATGTTAGAAATAAAGTGAAGGCTTGCGAGGATGTCGGCTTTCATTCTGTATTGGAGCGCTACTCTGCCGAATTAGGCGAAGAAGAATTACTTGCGCGTATTGCGACATTAAATGCCGATCCTGCTATTCACGGAATTTTGGTTCAACTCCCCCTTCCCGAGCATATTGCGGCTGAGCGCGTACTAGAAGCGATTGCCCCAGAAAAAGATGTGGATGGCTTTCACGTAGCCAATGCTGGTGCGTTAATGGTGGGTCAGCCTGAATTCAAGCCTTGCACGCCATATGGCTGCATGAAGATCTTAGAGAGTATTGAATATCCCATCCGTGGCGCACGTGCGGTGATCGTAGGCGCTTCTAATATTGTGGGTAAGCCTATGGCCATGCTTTTGCTACAAGCAGGTGCAACAGTCACTATCTGCAATAGCAAGACTCGCGACTTGGCGCATCACACCAAGGATGCTGATATTTTGGTTGTTGCAACCGGCAAACCTAAAATGATTACTGGTGACATGGTAAAAAATGGAGCCGCTGTCATTGACGTTGGCATTAATCGAATGCCCGATGGAAAGCTCTGTGGCGACGTTGATTTTGATGCCGCTCAATATGTTGCTGGCTGGATTACGCCTGTGCCAGGTGGTGTCGGCCCCATGACCATTACCATGCTTCTGATGAATACCCTGGAAGCAGCAGAAAAAGCAGCTAAGCCGTCTAACTAGCGCCTGATTAGCAAAAGTTTGCGTCGTCCATTAAGCTATAGGGATGACTAAATCAACACTTTTACAGCCCTCTGCTGAGCTCCAAAAAAACCCACTAATTTCAGTCGGAAGAGGCATTTGTGCCTACTCCGAGGTAAAGCCTTCGGACATTGCGCCAGCGATAGACTTTCTATTGGGGCGAGCTGAGTACGCAGTCAATCATGCGGTAGATCAAAGCACTCCAGGTAACTGGAATGATTTGGTAGAGCCCCTCGAAGATGCCACAGAGTCTTTGAGTAGGTCCTGGGGAGTCGTATCGCACCTTAACAGCGTTGCAGATACTCCAGAGCTTAGGGCAGCCTATGGCGAGATGATGCCAAAGGTTACTGCATTCTTTTCAAGCCTAGGGCAAAACTTGGCGCTATATCAAAAGTTTAAGGAGCTTAGTCAAAGCGCTGACTTCTCAAAACTAAACCCTGCACAGAAAAAAGTAATTGAAAACTCCTTAAGAGATTTCCGTCTGGGTGGCGCAGAGCTCTCAGACTCACAAAAGCCCCGCTTCTCACAGATTCAAGATGAACAAGCTTTATTAGGCAAAGCATTTTCTGATCACGTTTTAGATGCAACAGATAGCTTTGTGCATCTTATTGCTGATAAGTCGCAGCTGGCTGGACTGCCAGAAGATGCAATTGCTGCAGCGGCTGATCTTGCTGAGCAGAAAGAACTTCAAGGCTGGGCATTCTCGCTACACTTTCCATCCTACTATCCAGTCATGCAGTACTCCGAGAACCGGTCTCTGCGTCGCCTCATGTATGAGGCCTACGTAACTCGAGCTTCCGAATTATCCCCGCAATATGCCCATGGGAACCTCAATTGGGACAATACGCAAAACATGCTCGAGCAACTCAGGCTCCGGAATGAAGAAGCGCGCATGTTGGGCTTCAAGAATTATGCTGCTCTGAGTTTGGCCCCAAAAATGGCTAGTAGTGTTGAGGAAGTGGATACCTTCCTCACTAACTTTGCACAGAAGGCAAAACCATTTGCCTTGAAAGACTGGCAAGAACTTTCTGAATTTGCAAAATCTGAACTTTTTATTGCCGATGGATTAGAACCGTGGGACATCGCCTTTGCTTCGGAGAGATTGAAGCAAGCACGCTATGCATTTTCTGAAAATGAGCTCAAGCAGTACTTCCCCCTACCTAAGGTTTTAGAGGGATTATTTGGAGTCATTCAAACTTTGTTTGGCGTCAAGATTGAAAAAGCTAATCTACCAACTTGGCATGTGGATGTACAGTCCTTCGGCATCAAGAATTCCGCAGGCAATTTAGTGGCTTATTTTTACCTGGATCCTTACGCCAGATCAGGCAAGCGTGGTGGCGCCTGGATGGATGATGCTCGTGGGCGCCGAGAATTGCCTAATGGAGAAATTCAGATACCGGTGGCGTATTTAATCTGCAACTTTGCCGCACCCGTAAAGGTAAATGGCGTATTGCGCCAACCAACCATTACTCACGATGATGTCATTACCCTCTTCCACGAGAGTGGTCATGGTTTGCACCACTTATTAACGCAAGTCAACGCCTTAGGTGTCTCCGGAATTAATGGCGTTGAATGGGATGCAGTGGAGCTGCCAAGTCAGTTCATGGAAAATTTCTGTTGGGAATGGGAGGTCTTGGAAAAAATGACTGCTCATGCCCAGACAGGTGAACCACTGCCCCGCCAGTTATACGAAAAAATCCTTGCTGCTAAGAATTTCCAAAATGGCTATATGACACTGCGTCAGGTTGTAATGTCACTAACCGATTGGCGTCTGCATGCTAGCTTTGATCCAGAAAACGCAAAAGGACAGGCAGTCCTTGATCTATCAAGAAGTATTGCAGATCAATTCAATGTGATCCCGCAAGCGTCCATTTCCCGCTGGATTAATACCTTTAGCCACATCTTTGCCGGTGGATATGCTGCTGGTTATTACAGCTATAAATGGGCTGAGGTACTGTCTGCAGATGTCTACTCTGCATTTGAGGAGGTAGCCAAGCTTACTGGAAGCGTCCTCGATGAACAAACAGGCGCTCGTTATCGCAAAGAGATTTTGGAGGTGGGAGGCAGTCGTCCTGCTGCCGAATCCTTTAAGGCCTTTAGAGGAAGAGAGCCAAGCATTGATGCCCTGCTTCGTCATGGCGGTTTAGCCTCTCAGTAAACGTCTAAGCTTTAATTTCTGCAACGACTGGAGCGTGATCCGAAGGCTGCTCCCAAGTGCGGGGCTCTTTATCGATGATGCTTGAGCTACATTTCTCTTTTAGGTCGTCACTTAAAAGGATGTGATCAATCCGCATACCGGCATTTCTTCTGAAACCCATCATGCGGTAATCCCACCAACTAAATGATTTTGGCGCCTGCTCAAACATTCTGAATGAATCTGTTAAACCTAAATTGAGGAGTTTTTGAAACGCCTCTCGTTCTGGTGGCGAAACTAGGTTTTGACCAACCCACTTGGAAGGGTCATGCACATCAACATCGGTAGGCGCGATATTGAAATCACCCAAGAGAGCCAAACGAGTATTTTGAGTTAACTCCTCTTTTAACCAATCTTCTAGCGCCTTCAGCCAGCCTAACTTATAAACAAACTTATCACTATCGGGAGACTGACCATTAGGGAAGTATGCCGAGACAAGACGCATCGGCTGCATTCCCTTAAAACATAAGGTGGCAGCTAAGACACGTTGCTGCTCATCCGCACTACCTGGAATATTTCTAACAGGCTTTAGAAAAGTGGTTTCATGATCCGTAGCGATGGATGCCAAGGCAGCTTTGCGAACGATGATAGCAACGCCGTTATATGTCTTTTGGCCAGCAGCAATGCTGAGGTATCCGGCCTCTTCCAATTCTTGGTGAGGATATTTATCGTCAGTGAGCTTCAACTCCTGCAGACAAAGTGCATCAATAGGATTTTTCGCCTTCTCTTGATCCTGCAACCACTTCAAAACTTGAGGCAAACGCACCTTAAGGGAGTTCACATTCCAGGCGGAAATTCTGACTGAGTCAGCCATCAATACCAAGCTCCTGCAATTTACGAGTGATCGTGTTGCGACCAATTCCTAGGCGCTGAGCTGCTTCAACACGTCTTCCACGGGTAACTTCTAGTGCTGCTTGGAGAACTGCTTTCTCAAATTTAGAGCACAGAACGTCGTATACCTCTGAATCACCATCTTGCAGCATTTTGACCGCTAGGCGACCTAAGCCACCCTCCCAATCCGCTGAACTAACCTTAATCGCTACTTGAGCTGAAGGATTCGATTCACCCTGCAATAAAACTGGTTGCTCACCGGCTTCCGCCAAAAGATCTGTAGGCAAATCGCCTGATCCGATCAAATTGGATGGCGTCATCACCGTTAACCAGTGACATAGATTTTCTAGTTGACGCACGTTACCAGGAAAAGGCATGCCGCTAATTTCCTTTAAAACATCATCAGAAAGTTTTTTAGCTTCGACCCCCAAGGACTTGGCGCAGGTCAACATGAAATGGCGTGCCAGCACCGGAATATCTTCCGCGCGCTCACGCAATGCTGGCATCCTCAAGCGAATGACATTAAGGCGATGTAATAAATCTTCACGGAAAGCACCGGCTGCAACTCGGGCCTCCAAATTTTGATGCGTGGAAGCAATGATGCGCACATTTGCTTTGATGGGATCCTGTCCGCCAACTCGATAGAAATGACCATCCGTTAATGCACGCAACAATCTGGTTTGCAGATCAAAAGGAATATCGCCAATTTCATCTAAGAATAAAGTACCGCCATCAGCCTGCTCAAAGCGACCGCGACGTAATGTCAAAGCTCCGGGGAAAGCACCACGCTCGTGACCGAATAATTCAGACTCCAATAAATCCTTGGGTACTGCTGCAGTACTAAAGGCAACGAATGGACCCTTGGCACGTGGGCTGTGCTTATGCAAAGCTTGTGCAACCAACTCTTTACCGGTTCCAGATTCGCCAGTAATCAGGACTGTTGAGTGGGACTGAGCCAAGCGGCCAATAGCCCGAAAGACTTCTTGCATTGCAGGAGCTTGACCAATGATTTCTGTCGAGTCTTGTCTCCAGCCATTCATTTCTTTGTTGCCAGATTGATTACGCTCGCTTTGCTCCATGGCGCGGCGAATTAATTCAACCGCCTTATCAATATCAAATGGCTTGGTGAGGTATTCAAATGCACCACCCTGAAAAGACGATACCGCTGAATCCAAATCTGAGTAAGCAGTCATGATGATGACGGGAAGCGTCGGATGCGTCTCTTTTACATTCTGCAGCAGATCTAAACCATTGCCACGCGGCATACGAATATCCGAAATCAATACTTGCGGAGCTTCCTTATCTAGTGCATTGAGCACGTCATTGGGGTTAGAGAAACTCTTATGGGGAATATTCTCGCGAGTAAGCGCTTTTTCTAATACCCAACGAATAGATTGATCATCGTCTACGATCCATACGGGTTTCATAATGCTTTCTCCTGCCTACGATAAGGAATTTGAATATGGAAATCAGTCCGTCCAGGACGGCTGTCACATGCAATAAAGCCTTGATGCTGTTGCACAAACGTTTGGGCCAAGGTGAGGCCAAGACCGCTACCACCATCCCTGCCGGAAACCAATGGGAAGAAAATACGCTCGCGGATATCCTCTGGAATGCCGGGCCCGTTATCGATAACGTGTAGATCCATTGCCATCTTGTAGCGTTGCTTAGAAATGGTGACTGAGCGAGCCACCCTTGTCTTAAATTCAATTTGAGCAATACCTTGCTGCATTTCTTCGGAGAGCGCTTGAGCAGCATTGTGGGCAATGTTGAGAACAGCCTGGATCAACTGCTCGCGATCACCCAGCACCTCAGGAAGGCTGGTGTCATAGTTACGGATAATGCGTAAACCTTTTGGAAACTCTGCCAACACCAGACTACGTACACGCTCTAAGGCTTCATGGACGTTAAATGATTCCATTGCGTGAGCCTTGCGGTGCGGCGCTAATAATCTGTCGACTAAGTTTTGTAGACGATCTGATTCTTTAATAATGACCTGAGTGTATTCACGCAAACCTTTTTCTGGAAGCTCAAACTCTAGCAATTGAGCTGCACCTCGAATACCACCTAAAGGATTTTTAATTTCATGCGCTAAGTTACGCATTAACTGCTTGTTTGCTTCAACTTGTTGAGTTACGCGCTCATCGCGCTCACTACGCAACTGCTGATCAATTGGAAACCACTCCATCATGATCAGCGTGGGATCCTCAAGACTGGCCACGACCACATGCGCAGGAATCGACTCTTGATGAATGCTTCCAGGCAAGGAATGTAAGACCAGCTCTTGACGTTGAGCAGAAAAGTGCCCCGCTTTCACCTCTTCAATCATGCGCTTAATTGAGGTGTTATCCCCGAACAGGTTATGCACAGACTGACCTTCAAGAGATTTTCGCGATAGATCCAACGCAGACTCTGCAGCGGGATTCACGTAAACCAATTGTTGGTTCTCGGCCTCAAATACCACGATGGCATTGGGCAACTGATCAAGCAATGTCGGAAAAAAAGGAGCAGCCGAAGCTGCCCCTTTGAACGAATTGCGCAACAGACCTGCGCTCAACATTACTCCTTCGCTTACAGGGAGTAGTACATATCGAATTCGATCGGATGGGTTGTCATTCGGAAACGTGTGACATCTTCCATCTTCAAAGCGATATATGCGTCGATCATAGAGTCTGTAAAGACACCACCACGAGTCAAGAACTCACGGTCTTTGTTCAAGGCTTCTAATGCTTCTTCCAAGCTTGCACAAACGGTTGGGATCTTTGCATCTTCTTCTGGTGGCAAGTCATACAAGTTCTTGTCAGCAGCTTCGCCTGGATGAATCTTATTCTGAACACCGTCTAAACCTGCCATCATCAATGCTGAGAAGCAGAGGTATGGGTTAGCCAATGGATCAGGGAAGCGAGTCTCAATACGACGGCCTTTAGGGCTTGAAACGTGTGGAATACGAATCGAAGCAGAACGGTTACGCGCTGAGTAAGCCAACTTCACTGGAGCTTCAAAGCCTGGAACCAAACGCTTGTATGAGTTTGTACCTGGGTTAGTAATCGCATTCAATGCTTTAGCGTGCTTGATGATACCGCCGATGTAGAACAATGCGAACTCTGACAAACCTGCATAACCGTTGCCAGCAAACAAGTTCTCGCCATTCTTCCAAATGGATTGGTGAACGTGCATACCAGAACCGTTGTCCCCAACGATAGGCTTAGGCATGAAGGTTGCTGTCTTACCGTATGCGTGAGCAACGTTTTGAATGACATACTTCTGCCAGATAGTCCAGTCAGCGCGCTCTACCAATGTGCTGAACTTGGTACCTAATTCGTTTTGGCCTTGACCAGCAACTTCATGGTGATGAACTTCGACAGGAATACCTAAAGATTCGAGGATCAAACACATCTCAGAACGCATGTCTTGGAATGTATCTACTGGAGCAACTGGGAAGTAGCCGCCTTTTTTACCTGGACGGTGACCAGTGTTACCACCTTCGATCTCAGCAGCTGAAGACCATGGAGCCTCTTCAGAATCCACCTTAACGAAACAACCCTGCATGTCAGCACCCCAACGGACGCCATCAAAAATAAAGAATTCTGGTTCTGGGCCAAAGTAAGCCGCATCGCCCAAGCCAGTGCTTTTCAAATAAGACTCAGCACGCTTAGCAATAGAACGTGGATCACGGTCGTAACCTTTACCATCTGAAGGCTCAATCACATCACATGTGATCACCAATGTAGGCTCTTCATAGAATGGGTCGATATAGCAAGCTGTTGGATCTGGCATCAACAACATGTCAGAGGCTTCAATACCTTTCCAACCAGCAATAGATGAACCATCAAACGCATGACCGCTCTCAAACTTGTCTTCGTCAAAATGGGAAATAGGTACTGTTGTGTGTTGCTCTTTACCCTTTGTATCTACAAAGCGGAAATCAACGAAAGTACATTCCTTCTCTTTAACTAACTTCATCACATCGGCGACGGTCTTCGTCATGCAAATCTCCTCTATTAACTAAATTCGGAATACAAACTTAAGGTGTACACCCTTG
>NZ_NCJB01000444.1:0-1571 GCF_002282275.1 Polynucleobacter sp. 39-46-10
CAACAGGAATCGACCTATGGTTAGGCGCATTGAGTTATGGCTTTAGTGAGGTTTACTTATTGTTGTCAGGTGAGCAAGATCCTGCTTATCAAGCTGCTTTGCAAACACAGACTGAGCTCTGCAATGCAATCTTGGCGGCATATGGCTTTGAAGCGCGCATCAGTTTGATCCATGCGGCTGCATCAGATGACATAGCCTCGGTTTCTTTGGTGATGGGTCAGTTGCGTCAACGTGGTCCACTTGCAGCAGTGTGTACCCCCGCTACTTTTGGTTTAAACAATCAGAAGAGAGAGACGATAGAAGCAGTTTTAGGTCATTTGGAAAAACAGGCAACAACAGCTTTGCCTGAGGCAGGCGCTCCTTTGCCGGCCTCCTCATTACTGGGCGGCTTAAATATCAACAAGGATGCATGTACGCTATGTATGTCATGTGTTGGCAGTTGCCCAGAAGGTGCGCTATTAGACAATCCGGACGAGCCTAAGTTGTCCTTTATAGAGAAGCAATGTGTTCAGTGCGGCATCTGTGTAACCGCTTGCCCTGAGCATGCTTTGAGCTTGATGCCACGCTTATTGAGCGTAGATCAAAGAAAGCAACGAGTTAATTTAAATGAGACCAAGCCTTTTCACTGCATTAGTTGTGGCAAGCCCTTTGGGACTCTCAAAATGGTTGACCTGATGTTGACCAAGCTTGGTACACATGCCGCCTTCTCTGGACCAGCAATGGAGCGCTTAAAGATGTGTAGTGATTGTCGCGTAGTAGATATGATGAAGAATGAAACATGAGTGAATTAGAAAAAGATCAGAAGATTGCAGAAGTGGGTGACGTTGGCTTGCCTGAAGATTTAGCCAGAGCTGACTTATATGGTTTGATAGCCCGCTTCTTTTTGTTACCCCCTGATCAGGAGCTGCTTGACCAGATAGCGGCATCTATCCCAGAGGGGCAGGGCAGTGCTGATGAAGCGCCACTTGCTCGACTATGGGATAACTTGGTGGAATTAGCTAAAAATAATCCTGCTCAAGCATGGAGAGATGAATTTGATGCGAACTTCATTAGCGTTGGTAAGCCAAATGTTGTTCTCAATGCATCTTTTTACTTGGCAGGACATCTCAACGAAAAGCCTTTGGTGGAGATTAGGCGCTCCTTAGACACATTTGGTCTTGAAGCTGCCGAGAATATTACTGAAACTGAAGATCACATCGCTGCCTTGTGTGAGGTTATGCGTTATCTCATCGCTGGTGACGATGTGGTGATTTCCAACCTGACAAATCAAAGGATCTTTTTTAATGCCCATATTCGTCCCTGGTATGACGAATTGTGCGATGCAATAGAAATAATTCCGGACATGCATTTATATCATTCAGTTGCTGCCTTGACCCGTGAATTCATGGCAATTGAAGCCCAAGGCTTCGATATGATTTGATATTGCATTGCATCATTTTTCTGTGATCAATTCACCGAAAATATATTTATTGTCACATATGCAAAAAATGCAATTACTAGTTACACTTTGACATAGATCAATTTGCACCACAAAGGAGTTTGCGATGAGCACTAAGTCCACCAGCGCAGTT
>NZ_NCJB01000445.1:0-1567 GCF_002282275.1 Polynucleobacter sp. 39-46-10
GTAGCTAGAACCGTCTACCAACAAGAGTCTATGTTTAGTCATACCGCAATCGTACAATCTAGTTGCTAACTGCCTACGGATCGGGTTCAAATCCTCCTGAAAAGAGGCCAATAAAGGTGAAAAATGATGCAAGCTCTAACTAACTTACTCCACTCTTCTGTGAGCCAACCCCTTGTTCTAACAAGCTTTTTAGTGGCTTTTGCCTCTTTCGGCTTCAATTCAGCGCATGCTCAAAATAATTCTCAGGCACTGAGCCCATCCGAACTACAGCGCATTAACAATCAGCCATTAGCTCCTGCCGTCAGCGCATCTCAAGCAACCAATGCACCAGAAGGCCGTAAACCGAGCTTTCAGCATAAAGAGGCTACCGGTACTGAAATTACTGAATATAAAGATACAAACGCACCTACTCAGGTTGATGTAAAGACACGCTATACCAACTATGAAATGGCACCCCCAGCGACCGTCATGCCAGGCGTCCCAAAAGAAACTGATCTCATTAGCGTTCCTAGTATCAGCATTCCTTTTTAATCGCTGACACTCTGCATCCCACCATTCGCATCTTTCACTTTTAGTCATGGCCGTCTTCACACCTGTTGAACTGAGTGATATCTCTGATTGGATTACAGCTGATTTTGATATTGGACAAGCGGTTGATATTCGCGGCATTCATGGTGGCATCGAGAACTCCAATTTCTTTCTCGACACTGAAAAGAACGGCAAGAAACAGGAATACGTTCTCACTATTTTTGAGAGGCTGTCAGCAGGCCAGTTGCCGTATTACTTAGAGTTGATGCGTCACTTGGCAAACAAAGGCATTCTAGTACCTAAGCCACTCGAGAATAAACACGGGCAGATTCTGTTTAACCTAAAGGGTAAGCCTGCAGCGATTGTGAGCAAACTCCCTGGCCTTTCCCGGCTCGCTCCTGAAGCAAAGCATTGCGCTCTGGTTGGTGAAAATTTAGCCAAGATGCATTTAGCTGGTAGTGACTTCAAGCACACCCAAGAAAATCTTCGCAGCCTGTCTTGGTGGAAAAAAACTGTTCCTCTGGTACTCACCCACTTGATTGATTCTCAAAAAGAATTACTCACAACCGAACTCGCTACTCAAGAAAAATTCTTTACCTCAGAGGCATATACTTCGCTGCCGCAAGGGGCAAGCCACTGCGATCTGTTTAGAGATAACGTACTATTCGACCCCCAAGGTGCTGGCGATAGCTCTCTAGATCAGCTAGGTGGTTTCTTCGACTTTTATTTCGCTGGAACAGATAAGTGGTTATTTGATTTAGCGGTTACAGTAAACGATTGGTGCCTTGCCGAAAATAAACAGGATTTAGATCCTGCTCGCTTCATGGCGCTAATGGATGCCTATCAATCTGTTCGACCACTTACCGACAGCGAGAAAGCAAGTTGGCCACTAATGGTGCGTGCTGCAGCTCTGCGGTTTTGGATTTCTCGCTTGTGGGATTTTTACTTGCCGCGTGATGCGCAAATGCTGACCCCACATGACCCTCGTCATTTTGAAAATATTCTCTTAAGTCGCAAAGCAATATGAAACTAAATTCTG
>NZ_NCJB01000446.1:0-1552 GCF_002282275.1 Polynucleobacter sp. 39-46-10
GATGCTGTCTTTAAAGACATTGCTAAGTATGGTTTCCAATCCGGCCGCAGTACTCATGAAAACCGCCTTGAGACAATTCGTAATATTGACTCACAGTATGGCGTCATGATTGATACGCATACAGCTGATGGTGTGAAGGTGGCGCGCGAGCATTTGCAAGCAGGCATTCCGATGATTGTTCTCGAGACTGCCTTGCCTATTAAATTTGAAGAAACGATTGAAGTGGCATTGGGGCGTCCTGCAGAATGCCCACCGGCATTTAAAGATATCAAGTCAAAGCCGCAGCGCGTTGAAAATATCGATGCTGATGTCAATCAAGTGAAGAACTTCATTACTGCTCACCTTAATTAACTCAGAAATCAAGTGCCATGACTAAGCCTCCGATGTTGACTGCTCAGCAGGCTTTAGACCACCTGCTATCAAATGCAAAGGCTGTAGGTGAGTGTGAGACAGTCACTATGCAAGCTGCTCTCGGTCGTGTACTCGCTGAGAATGTAAATAGCCTCGTCGATGTGCCTCCACTTGATAACACGTCCATGGATGGTTATGCAGTGCGTAGTGCAGATACCCAAATTCCTGGAAGCACTCTCAAGATTGCCCAACGCATCCCGGCGGGATCTATGGGTACGCAGCTAGAGCCAGGCACTGCTGCCAGAATCTTTACTGGTGCCCCAGTTCCTCCGGGTGCTGATGCTGTTGTGATGCAGGAGGACTGCGCTATTCCAGAGGGTTCAACTGATCAAGTGCAGGTCAATATTGCACCAACATCAGGTCAATGGATCCGTCGCAGAGGTGAGGACCTCACTGCTGGCAAAACAGCTTTAAATGCAGGGACTTTTCTGCGACCGCAAGAATTAGGTGTTGCAGCGTCTGCTGGCCTAACGCATTTAAATGTGAAGCGTAAAGTCAGGGTGGCAGCATTTTTTACGGGCGATGAGCTTTCACTTCCTGGTGAGCCGCTCAAACCGGGCGGTATCTACAACTCCAATCGGGATACTTTACTGGCGTGCATTACATCCTTGGGCTGCGACGCCACAGACTTTGGAATCGTTCCCGACAGCCTTGAGGCTACGAAAGAAACCCTGCGCAAGGCCAGTAAAGATCATGATTTGATTATTACTTCTGGCGGTGTATCTGTTGGTGAAGAGGATCACATCAAACCAGCAGTAACTGCTGAAGGTAGATTGGATCTTTGGCAGATTGGCATTAAGCCTGGTAAGCCTTTGGCTTTTGGTGCTGTTCGTAAATCAGATGACCAAAATAGCAATACATTTCCGGCGGAAACTTGGTTTATTGGACTACCTGGTAATCCAGTTTCTAGTTTTGTGACATTCCTTCTATTTGTTAGGCCATTCATTCTGAAGTTGCAAGGGCGAGATGCAGGCATGCCTCAGTCTTATCCCATGCGTGCTGACTTTGACTGGCTTAAGGGTGATCGTCGTAATGAGTTCCTACGCGTAAAAATCAATGCGCAGGGTGGTTTAGATCTATTTCCTAACCAAAGCTCTGGTGTGCTCACTAGCGCTTCATGGGGTGATGGTTTAGTGGATTG
>NZ_NCJB01000075.1:0-10570 GCF_002282275.1 Polynucleobacter sp. 39-46-10
GAACTTTCTGTATTAAAGCTTGCGGTGTTTTAGTGCCGGTAGCTTAGAGCGTACCTCTTTTAATTTATCTTTGCTGAGTTTGCCCTGAATAAAACCTTCCCCTTCAGGTAGATTGCTCAATATTTCTCCCCAAGGGTCAATTAGCATGCTCTCACCCCAGGTTCGACGTTGATTTAGGTGTAGACCACCTTGAGCGGAAGATAGTACATAGCACTGGTTTTCAATAGCACGTGCACGCAAGAGGATCTCCCAATGATCCTTGCCAGTAGTGTAAGTAAATGCAGCTGGAATAATGTGGCAATCTACTTGCCCAAGTGCGCGGTATAGCTCTGGAAAACGTAAGTCATAGCAAATGCTTAAGCCGAAGCTCCAATCAATTTCATTGACGCTGATTGCAAATTGACCCGGTTGGCTGCCTGCTGAAATAGTTTCCGATTCTTCGTAACGCTCGGTTTTGGTTTGAAAGCCAAACAAATGCATTTTGTCGTAGCGAGCGATTTGCTTGCCCTTCGGATCAAATACCAAGGAGGAATTCAAAACTTTATTGGATTCTTTTGCCTCTAGGGGGATGGTGCCAGCAACGAGATAAATATTATTTTCTTGGGCAATAGCGGCAAGGCGCTCTTGAATAGGACCGGACCCGGCAGCTTCTCGCGCACTTACCTTATCGGTATCTTTCAAACCCATTAAACAAAAATATTCTGGCAATACGGCAAGCTGAGCACCGCAATCTGCAGCCGCTTTAATCAAACTGGCGGCAACCTCAAGGTTCTCGCTGAGGCTAGGGGTCGATACCATTTGTATCGATGCCATATTAAGTTCAGAAGTATTTCTTGGTAAGTTCATTTACTTAGTTTGGCATTTGGGAGGGGTTATTTTGATTTTCGGGTGGGCTTGCAGGTGCAGAATTTGGCGCGCTAGGTTTAGCTTGCTCTTTCAAAAGATTTTTAGTGCGAATCGTCTCCATCGTTTTGGCATCAAGCGGTTGCCCCTTCTGATCAAGCGGAATTACTTCTGGATTTTCCCAACACCCCTGAATCAAATAATCCGTTTGCATAGTGCGATTAATTTGGTTGGTGATGAGGTATTGACCTACTACCGCCCCTAGTCCAATGATAGGGTTGATCATAAATGCAGCTAGTGAGCCGGCTGTGGCATCAATTGTTGGGAATATAGTGATCCTTAAATCTTGAGTTTCTTTTGGGACATTAATTTGCCCTGCCATTGCGACGCGGGCCTGATCCAGAATCATGGTGAACTGCTTGGTTTGTGCAATTCCTTGTGTTATCTCAAAATTACTACTAATCGAGTTAAATGGTGTACCTTTGGTGGCTAGGTTGCCGAGGCTGCCCTTTAAGTCTAAGGTAGCAAATCTAAACAAGCTTTGCAGACTCAAGACATCCAATAATTTCGCGCCATCAGAATTGACTTCAAGTAGGCGACCTTTGGCAAGGTCAAGGCTAACGTTACCTGCAAGAGAATCATAGTTAGGCGAAAAGGGTGACCCAGACCATGAGAGTGAAGCATTGAGTTTTCCTTCTCCGCCCTCTACCGACTTGGAGTTGCTCCAATGCGAAATGATTTGTCCCGCATCTTTGATATTTACATCCGCAGTGAAAGAGCTTAATTCAGCATTTTTTGGAGTATGAGCAAGCCATTGGCCCTTGATAGTCGAATTGCCTTGAGGATTATTAATTTGAATAGACTCGACCTTCATGAGATCCTGACTAGTCCTAGATTTGATCTTCACTGCACCTAGCTTTGCTTTTGTCCAACTCAAGTCATCAATGACTAAATCTAAGCTGGGAATCGCGTTGGGACTGATGGGGGTCTTAAGGGGAGATGTTTTTTGTGAGGCATCTTCCTTATTGAGTAAGTCTGGGGCTAGGCGTTGATCTGGCACCTTTAGGCGTGCGAGTCTTCCAGAAATTAACCCGCTCGGATGATCGCTACTACCCGGTTGCCATTGCAATTGACCAGCAATTTGTGGTGCATTCAAGCGCAGTTGCCAGCCTACATTTTTGTTCTGTGACTGCATGCTGACATCAGTCCAATCGCGGTCTAGGGCAATTAATTTCTTTACTTGAGCAGATATTTGGATGTCTTCTTCGGCAGCGTCAATCTGTTTAGCGTCACTCGCTTTATTTGCTGCTTTACCCGTTCCAAAAAACTCTATCCATTGATCAAGATCGAGTTCATTGCTGGCTAAGTGTAAAGAGATACCTTGCTGCGGCAGTGGTGTTGGAGACCCCACTCCTAATGCATTTTTTACGTCATTGGCAGAATTAAGATTTCCTTGGAGAAAATATTGATCCCCCAATTTACCGGACCAATCTGCACGAACTGGATTGCTTTTACTTGCTGGATAAGTCTTTAAGTTGAATTCGCCCAACATAGGAGTGCCGGCTAATTTTTTGGCAGGCGCTGGGGCAGAGCTTGCCCAATTACGTAAATCAAACTTCAGATTGGTTTCGCTACCACTTTTATTGAAGTTGATCAGACCTTCATATTTAGCTGACCCACTCATTGCACTCAGAAGTGCTGGATGCGCTGGAGATTTTAAATTTCCTGAAATGTAATCTTTTATAAACCTGGCATTAATGTCGCCACCAATGCTGAAGCTGGTGTTGCCTACCGCAGATGGTGCGCTGGAAATCTTAAAAGTCCCGCCTAAAAAATTCGCAGTGATGTTTTCAAACTCTGGATTGACTTCGGTAATACGCACCTTGCCCTTCAGGTTGTCTAGTGGAGGAGCTTGCCCCCATTGAGCTTGGTTTCCGGGGAGGTTAATTTTTGCATCGAAGTGAACATCATCATTTCCGGACAGCGGGATTTTTAAGTCAAGACCCACATTCACTGCGCCCTTGAGGGTAAGATTTTTAGCTAAGTTGGCTTGTTGCACGCCCACAGGTGATGCAAATACGTATTCAAGAATTTCAGAGCCATCCCCTGCGATTGATCCATTGATGAGTAAGGTGAGATTTTTGGCGCTGAGATTTGGGATTTGGGATTTCACGTCGGTCAGTGCTACCTTTTTGTAATTTGCTTTATCGACGTCAATGTTCAGGGTTGCCTGCTTTATGTCGATGTTGCCGCTGACATTACTAAATGCTTGCCAAATTCCCTGGCTTCTTGGGAGTAGGGGTGCTGGTTTGAAGCTCGCTTTGGAAAAAGGTAGGTGCAAGCTGAGCTCCCCAACAGTTCCACTTGGGTAAGGCGCTTGATTTGGGTCACCTTTGATATGTAAAGAGCCATTTTGAATCTCTCCAGACTCAAAGGCTTTACTGAGGTACAGACGACTATCCTTATCCATTCCAACCGGTAAGTAGCGATGTGCTGTCGCTAATTTTGCTTTAACAAACTCCATATCCAAGGCCATTTGATCGGGTTGCTTGGCGGTTCCGATCAGATAGCTAAGGTCAAAATTGGTAGTGATTTCAGAGTTGCTAAGCTGCATTTTCTTTGCATTAATGAGCCAGCCACTTTTTTGTTTGGACCAATTAATATTGCCTTTAGCACGGTCTAATTGAATCTCTGGGTCAGATAGAAAATCATTCATCACCAACTCAAGATTGCCCGAATCCATTGTGAAGCTACCCTGCTTCTGATTACTCACGAGATTGCCAGATAAATTCGAAGCTGAGGGCATGGATTTATTTACCCCAGTGAAGCTAATGTCATTCAGCTTTGCGCTGACGGTGAAATCGAGTTTGTTGGAAGTAAACCAATTACCCGGTATTGGTAAAGCCGATAGGGCCGATTGGCTTTCGGACCAATTCATTTCCACATTCTCTAGCTCACCATCTGCTTCAGAGATCTTGATCCACTGGTGAATTTTTTTCGGCAGAGGGAGATTGAGTGCGAAAAGTGCAATATCTTCAACTTGTATTTTTGGCGATGAGAAGCCAAACTCTTTGATTTCGCCACCATCTTTTGGCGGACGCCAACGGAAAGTAATTGGACTTAATTTATCCAATGGTGCGGTGCTAGGGCTATCGATATTTCGCCATGCCAAGGTTTTTGTTGTGATGGAATTGAGGCCACCATCCGTCTCCTGAATAAGATTGGTTTCCAATCTACCAAACTCAAGAGGATCCTGATTTTTGTTTAATTGAACCCGGAGCTTATCGGCGACTAAATACATTTGCCCGCCATTCGCCATTCCGACATCGAGCTTTATGCTACCCTTGGAATTGAGTTTGCCGCTTAAGTCATGCAAGGGAAGACTCAGGTCTTTAGAGATTTGAGTGAGGTCTAGATCTGCTAGATCCCATGAAAAAATACCGATCCAGTCCCGCCAATTACCTGCTTGTCCGCCAAGATGATGAACAAAGTCAGCCTGGAGTTTGATCTGATTTGGACTCCAAGGAGTTTTCGTGAGCAGTTGAGCCTCATGGCTCCGAATGCCATTTGTGAGATGAATACTTTGAACATCAATTGAAGTCTTTAGATTTTGACTTTGTTGGTCTTCCCAGAAGATTTTGGCATTATTAATTTGTATGTCGTTTTGAGCGAGCAACCAATTCTCAGCAGCAAAATCATTCTCTTTGCTGTGAATAGGAATACCAGCAACAGAGACAGCGCCTGTTGAATCTCGTTTTGCATGGAGCTCAATCTGCTCAAATGTGATCTCGTGAAAATAAGGTGTCAGGTGATAAAAAGAGAGCCAGCTGAGTTGCCCGCTAATATTTTTAATCTGTAGGGGTGGCGGCACAGCATCGGCGTTATTGAAACGTAACCCTTCAATTGCAAAGCTGGGTCGAATTCCTGTCCATGAAACTTGCACGGCATCCATTGTGACGTTGGTGCCTAAGCGCGCACTCATTAAGCTTTCTAGGGCGGGCTTGGATTTCTCGATCTGTGGCCATAAAACAAAACGCACCCCAAGATGGCCAAGCACAAAAAAAGCCACGGTGACACCAGCAAGAATAAGGGCACGCTTACGCCAACGACCGCCAGTGCCTGGAGCACGTTTTTGAAGCACGCTCTTCAGGCGGGTCCGGATGATGTTTCGTAACATGGACTCTATTATCCGTCAGCCATTGGGCGATCGCCAAGCTTCTGCGGTTTGATTCTGGAGTCGGATTAAGATGGAGAAATGACCGATTTTGCTGCCCAAATTGAATTTCTAAAGCAACACTCCAGCTATGCGCAACGCTGGCTTCATTCTCGCCCTGAATGGGTCGATTGGCTTCGTTTGCAGGGTTCTCGCAAAGTCGATGTTGCCGGGATTAGGGGTCTATTAACCCCTTGCGAGGATGCTTTGGCAGGTTCAGAGCAGGACGAGGTTCAATTTATGGCAGATCTGAGGCTGGCAAGACAGCGCCTCATGCTCTGGGTTGCCTTCCGAGATCTCAATGGCATTTCTGATCTCAGCGAGGTGACCCATGCCTTGAGCCACTTCGCGCAAGAGACGGTGGCTCTCTCGATTGCTTATATTCGTGAGGATCTGCAGCGTCGTTTTGGTTTGCCGTGGAGCAAGGTTACTGATTCAGAGATGCCTTTGATGGTAGTGGGTATGGGAAAGTTAGGCGGTCTAGAGCTCAATCTTTCTTCTGATATCGACCTCATCTTTTTATACGAGCATGAAGGAGACACTCAAGGCGGCCCTAAGAGTATGTCTTATCACGAGTGGTTTACCCGAATGGGCAAGCGCTTGATCAAACTCTTGGCAGAACATGATGCGAATGGCTTTGTGTTTCGGGTAGATATGCGTCTCAGACCCAATGGAGACTCCGGCCCCTTGGTCTGCAGTCTCGATATGCTCGAGGAATACTTATTGGTCCAGGGTAGGGAGTGGGAGCGCTATGCTTGGATTAAGGGTAGATTGATTGCGCCTTTACCTGACTCCCCCTCTTTTGCCTATTGCGATCGCGAACTCGATCAATTGATTCGCCCTTTCGTATATCGTCGCCATCTTGATTACGGTGTGGTTGCCTCCATCCGTGAGCTACATGCGCAGATACAGCATGAGGCTGAGAAGCGCTCTTCCAATCATCATGGTCGATCTAGGGATATTAAGTTGGGTCGGGGCGGCATCCGTGAAATTGAGTTCTTAGCGCAAATGTTCCAGTTGATGCGGGGCGGGACTGATCCACGTTTTCGCATTCGACCTACTCTGGAAGTATTGGACTTGGTAAAGCAACAAGGAATTTTGCCGGCCAATGAGGTGGATGATCTTAAGACGGCTTATGTTTACTTGCGTCGCTTAGAACATCGTATTCAGGTATGGGAAGATCAGCAGACACACTACTTGCCTGAAGATGAAGGTGCTCGCACTCGATTGGCTGCGAGTATGGGTGGCCCTGATCAGCTTCAAGAGCGAATTGCTTTCATATCGGAGCTCGATAAACACCAAGCCGCGGTAGCTCAATATTTTGAAAAAGCCTTTGTGCTAGATAATGCTGCGCGCCTAGACAATACCTCTTTACCAACTGGATGGGAGCCTGATAGTGCGCTGTTCCCAGAGTCTGCAGGGCGTTGGTTGACTTGGGCTGATGGCTCCAAGCAAAGACAATTGTCAGAGAAAAGCAGAATTATTTTCAATAACTTGATTCGTAAGGCTGCAGATAGTTTGGAAGCAGATCAGCCTGCTGTAATTAGCGCCGACCAGACTTTACTTCGCTTCTTTGATTTGCTGGAGGCGGTTGCCCGACGTAGTGCCTACCTATCCATATTGTCTGAGTACCCTCAGGCGCTGTCCAACGTATTGGCTTTGCTAAAGGCATCTCAATGGGGTGCTGAATATTTAACTCGGCATCCCCATCTGCTGGATTACTTACTTAATTCACGTACTGAAAAAGCGCTGATTGAACAGCCGGAGCAATATTGGCGAGAAGTAAAGACTACTTTAGATATGCGTCTTGATGACGTGATGGCCGATGGTGATGGCTCAGAACAGGCGATGGATATTTTGCGTATTACCCATCACACTGAAACCTTTATTACTTTATTGGCGGATCTAGGCATTGGCGTTGATCATGAGCTTTCTGTTGAAAAGGTCAGCGATCATTTATCTGCTTTGGCAGACTTAATATTGCAGACTACTTTTGAGCGTGTTTGGCCTGGTGTTGTCAAGAAATTTGAGCTGTCACTAGATACGACTGCGCCATTTGCAGTGATCTCTTATGGAAAATTGGGTGGAAAAGAGCTGGGATATGCCTCCGACTTGGATTTGGTTTTCTTGTATCAGGCCGAAGAAACGGATTTTGCCGCCCAAGAAATTTATGCCTTACTTGCTAAGCGCATGATTAATTGGTTAACGGCCTATACATCTGCAGGTAGTCTCTTTGAAATCGATACGCGCCTTCGTCCGAATGGCTCCGCAGGATTTTTGGTGACGAATACTGATGCCTTTAAGAAGTATCAGTTGCGTGAAGGCGATAACGCTGCATGGGTTTGGGAGCATCAAGCCCTGACACGCGCACGTTTCTCAGCTGGAAGTGAAGCGGTTGGAGCATTCTTTGATGATGTGCGTTTTGAGGTTTTAAGTCAGAGGCGCGATGTTGATCAACTCCGTCATGAGATTTTAGAAATGCGACGCAAGGTTCATGCTGGACATCCAAACCCCACCCCCGATTTTGATTTGAAGCATGACGCCGGCGGAATGGTGGATATTGAATTTATCGTGCAATTTTTAGTCCTCGCATATTCAAATACTCATCCACAACTGATTGGTAATTTGGGAAATATCGCCTTGCTGCGCATTGCTGGAGATGTGGGATTAATTCACGCTTCAATAGCTCAACAGGTGGGTGATGCCTATCGTTTACTTCGGGCGCGGCAACATCGCTTGCGTTTAGACGGTGCAGAAAAGACGCGTGTAGATTTGGGTCTTGAGCCTCAACTTGTGCAGGCAAGAGAGGTCGTGCTAGTTTTGTGGCAAGAAGTATTTCTTGCTTCCTCAAATGCTTAAAGACTTAATGTTGCTCTAGCAGTTCTCTCGCATGTCGACGCGTTGTGCCGGTGATAGTTGTCCCGCCCAGCATGCGAGCTACTTCTTCAACGCGCTCAGATCTTCCCAGCGGCGACACTTGGGATAGGGTTTTGTCCCCCGCCTGAGATTTACTGACTTTGAGGTGGTGATTGCCTTGTGCGGCTACTTGTGGCAAGTGGGTTACGCAAAGGATTTGATGTGATTCGCCAAGCTGGCGCAATAACTTTCCAACTGTCTCCGCAACAGCCCCGCCGATGCCGGCATCGACCTCATCGAATATGAGTGTGGGGGTAAATGAGGCTTTGCTAGTGATCACGCTAATGGCTAAGCTAATCCGAGCTAATTCACCACCGGAGGCAACTTTCGCAAGTGAGCGGGGAGTGCTGCCGGTATGACCTGCAACCAGAAATTCAATTTGCTCAAGACCATGAGTACCACCTTCAGCTAATGGCAGCAAGGCGATTTCTAGCTGTCCACCTGCCATTGATAAATCTTGCATTGCGGTAGTCACTTGCTTGCCTAAATCTAGCGCAGCCTTATTGCGTTTTTGCGTGAGTATCTTTGCTTGTTTGAGATAGGCAAGTTCTTCTTGCTTCACCTTCTCGCGTAAAGCCTCTATATTTTGAGAGGCAGTCAAGGCCTCCAAGCGTTCGCTGGTGTCGAGCAGTAGTTTTGGCAATTCATTTGCTTCGATGCGGTATTTTCGGGCGGCACCATGGAGTGCTTGCATGCGCTCCTCAACCTCGCTGAGACGCCCAGGATCTAAATCCAGTTTTTGCAAATAGCGATTGAGGCTATGCACTGCTTCATCAATCTGAATTTGTGCTGACTCTAAGGCTTGGCTGATATCACAGAGTGCGGAGTCATGCTCTGCTAATGCACTCATATTGGCGCTAGCTTTAGATAGGGTGGATTCCACAGAATTATCAGCATCACTGAGAGCATCAATTGCTTCTTGGCAACCACTGATAATTTTTGCACCATTAGCTAGGCGAGCATGTTCACTTTGAATAGAGGGCCATTCACCATCTTGCGGAGAGAGTTCAGTGAGTTCTTCTAATTGCCATTCCAAACGCTCACGTTCGCGTTCAATATCTTGCCCAGCGTTTTCAGCTTGCTCTAATTTGCGACGCGATTCATTTAGCGTTTTAAATAGTTGCGAGACTTCGGCGGCTAGCTCTAAGTGATTCGCATGACGATCTAGAAGCTCACGTTGTGCACCACCCTTGAGCAATAGTTGGTGGGCATGTTGCCCATGAATGTCCACCAACTGATCGCCTGCTTCACGAAGTTGCACCAAGGTTGCTACGCTACCATTAATGAAGGCACGGCTACGACCATTAGCTTCAACGGTTCTTTTGAGTAATAGGCTTTGCCCTTCATCCTCAATGGGAAAGCCTTGCTCATCAAGCCATTGATTGAAGTGCTGAATTTGTAGCTGATCAATGCGAAAGAGGGCACTGATTTCGGCGCGGTTACAACCTTCACGAATTTGGCTGCTATCCGCACGTTCACCCAATACCAAGCTAAGTGCGTCTAAGAGGATGGATTTACCAGCACCAGTTTCACCGGTGAGGACTGTGAAGCCTGAAGAAAAGTCTAGCTCTAGTTGGTCAACAATGACAAAGTCGCGGAGCGATAGAGTTTGAAGCATGCCTTAGCGTACCGAAAAATTCGACATCAGAATGTCGATGGATACTCATTCCAATGTAACTTCTCTCGCAAGGTTTTGTAGTCGCTATGACTGCGAGGGTGAAGCAGGGTAATAGTTTTTTTAGATTGGCTTACTTCAATGATGTCACCTGATTGCAAATTAGTTTGTGATTGCATATCAAAGTTCACAATGACTTCTCTGCCGTCCACCACTTCGATGCTCACCACAATATCTTGTGGCAATACGATGGGGCGATTGGACAATGAATGCGGGGCAATTGGTGCCAACAGAATTCCTGCTACCCGCGGATGCAAGATGGGGCCGCCGGCTGATAGGGCATAAGCAGTTGAACCGGTAGGAGTCGACACAATCAAGCCATCAGAACGTTGGTTGTACATAAATGAGCCATTGACGCGTACCGCAAGCTCGACCATTCCAGAAATTCCGGAGCGATTCACAACCACATCGTTTAACGCAAGAGCTTGGTTAAGCTCTTTACCATCGCGTAAGACAACTGCATCAAGCAGGGTTCTGGTATCCGCTTCAAATTCACCAGCAATAATTTGCGGCAAGACTGTTTGAACGTTCTGGATTGGGATGTCGGTCATGTAGCCCAAGCGGCCCATATTGATGCCAACGAGAGGGACTTTGCTGCCGGCCAGCTGACGGCCGATACCAAGCATCGTGCCATCACCACCCAAAACTACTGCTAAATCAATTGCGTCCGCAAACTCCTCAACTTTCTTGATGGGATAGGCGGTCAGACTAAGATGGCTTGCAGTGGCGCTCTCAACATAGACTTCACAGCCTTGCTGGCTCAGAAGTGCTGCTAGGTCATTAAGGCGCTCTTGCATGCCGTCAGCCTGATATTTGCCGACAAGCGCAACCCGGCTAAATGCCTTTTTGCTGGAATTTGGGGATGGGCTTAACATATAACGATTAAACCATACGCATAAAATCCCTTCCACTATGGATGATCG
>NZ_NCJB01000447.1:0-1550 GCF_002282275.1 Polynucleobacter sp. 39-46-10
TGATCGAGATTAAATCGCGCATGCTATTGCCAATGAAGAAGGCTGATAGCGATGAAGAGGTTGAAGATCCACGTGCTGAACTGGTTCGCCGCCTCTTGGAATATGAGCGTATGAAGCTCGCTGCGCAAGAGCTGGATCAAATTCCGCAGCATGGGCGTGACTTCCAAATCGCTCATGGGTATGTAGACACTTCTGTTGCCGTCACCTGGCCTGAGGTCAATCAAGATGATCTACAAATGGCTTGGCGTGATGTGTTGCATCGTGCAAAACTTAATCAGCACCACACGATTACTCGTGAAGAACTATCCGTACGCGATTTCATGACACGCATTCTGCGTCGCTTACAAAGCACTAAATTCGTCGAGTTCGGCGAGCTATTCGAAGAAGCCATTAAGTCTGGCAAAGGCATTCCGATAGTAATCGTCAACTTTATTGCGATGCTAGAGCTCTCTCGCGAAGCCTTAGTTGAAATTACTCAGGCTGAGCCATATGCGCCAATTTATGTGCGTCTCGCCTATACCCCTGTTGCATGAAAATAATTAGCGATATACAAGAGTTGCGTGACCACTTACGTGGACAAAATCGCGCTTCCTTTGTGCCGACCATGGGCAACCTCCATGAGGGTCACTTATCTCTCATGCGCCTTGCCAGACAACATGGTGATCCAGTTGTTGCTAGTATCTTTGTTAACCGTCTCCAGTTTGGACCAAATGAAGATTTTGATAGCTATCCGCGCACGATGCAGGCAGATATCGATAAGCTGGAAAAAGAAGGTGTGTATATCTTATTTGCACCAACTGAAAGAGACCTCTACCCACAGCCCCAAGAGTACCGTGTAGATCCGCCACAGCAGCTAGGCGACATCCTGGAAGGGGAGTTCCGCCCCGGCTTCTTTAAAGGTGTGTGCACTGTTGTACTCAAGCTTTTGTCTTGCGTCCAACCCAAAGTTGCCGTGTTTGGAAAAAAAGATTATCAACAGTTGATGATTATTCGCCAGATGGCAAAACAATTTGCCCTCCCAGTCGAAATCATTCCTGGTGAAACTATTCGGGCTGAAGATGGCCTTGCCCTCTCCTCTCGCAATGGCTATCTCTCAGTTGAAGAGCGCGTAGAAGCGCCTGAACTGCAGAAGGCTTTAAAGGAAGTCCGGGCACGCGTAATGGACTTAAGCGAGCGCAATGCGCATTCATTGATCGAGATTGAAAAATTGGCAATAAATCTTCTCACTGGACGCGGCTGGCAACCCGATTACATTGCGATTCGCCAGCAAAGCGATTTAGCACCAGCCTCAGACGAAAGCTTGCAAGCTGGCGAGCCGCTGGTGATTCTGACAGCTGCCAAGCTTGGTAAAACACGTTTGATTGATAACCTAGAAATTTAATTTCTAGCTTGTTGTCGCTTATAGTGCGAAGAAGTGACCGATCTCTAAACTCAACTCTTTAGCCAATTCAGCACCCGTTACTTTTCCAGCAGCGCCTTTTGCCTTAAGGACTTCGATCTGCCCACCATGGCAGGCGACAAAGAATGAATCCAACGTAATTTGAGTGATT
>NZ_NCJB01000448.1:0-1547 GCF_002282275.1 Polynucleobacter sp. 39-46-10
ATTGCACGCATCAAGAAATGACAGTGGATTTGGTTTCCAATGCACTCAAGCAACACAATTCAAGCAGTCTCAATAAATTAGTTAATACACATCTGCACTCAGATCATTGTGGTGGCAATGCAGCGCTATCACAAGAGTTTGATTGCGATATCTGGATACCAGAGGCTGAGGCAATTGCTGTGCAAGATTGGGATGAAAATTTACTCAGCTTTCAGCAATTGGGGCAAGAGTGCCCACGCTTTACTCACCGTGATCTACTCGTGCCTGGCAAAGAGATTAACTTGGGCCCCTATCGTTGGCAGATTCTTGCAGCTCCTGGTCATGACAACCATTCAGTCATGCTCTATCAAGAGCAACATCAAATCTTGATCTCTGCCGATGCCCTGTGGGAAGAAGGTTTTGGAGTCATCTTCCCTGAGCTCTGGGGTGAAAGTGGCTTTGAAGGGGTGGCGCAGACATTAGAGCTAATTGAAGAGCTTCCAGTTGCCTTGGTGATTCCGGGACATGGAAAACCGTTTACTGATGTAAAGAAGTCAATCGCTACCGCAAAATCTCGGCTTGACTATCTTTCAGGTGATACTGATCGTAATGCTCGTCACGGCGCTAAGGTGCTGCTCAAGTACAAGTTGTTGGAGTGGCGAAGTAAAGAGATGTCAGCGGTCAAGAGCTGGATTGCAGGTACGCCAGCACTAGAAAGTATTCGTAAACAAATGAATCTCTGTAGTGAGGATTTTGAGGGTTGGTTGATACAGGCTTTAGTAAAATCAAAAGCTGCAATCATCGAGAAAGACTGCTTAGTTAATCTTGACTGAAGTGTCGCTCAGAAATTAAACCTTAGAAATTAAACGATAGCTTTCCGTAAAAAGACCAGTCGTAAACAGAGTAGCTTTCAACTACTTGTTTGCTGGCTCCCACTGCAAACAAAAAATGTTTATTGAGGCGATGGGTCACCATGGCATCGAGTGGAACAAACCAGCCACCACCCCCACCCGTATTCCAGACGATCCCGTTTTCATCCCACAGCCGAATTTGAGTATTGGGAAAGACATTAAATCCAAGCGTTGGAAAAATATTGAGATTACGGGCTAGGGGCGGCTGATTGGGATTATTGGCCAATGAATTGCCTTTGCTATCAAAGCCATACATATATCGTAGAAGCGGTGAAAAGTCGGAGAGGCGCGAGCTATTATCTTTGGTAGGAACGTACACCGTGCCGATCTGGGGGCCAACTGCCCACTGCCCATTATTACCAAACGGAAAAATTACTCGACCTCCCAATGTGCCTTCCCAATTTTTCAAAATACTAGGGTGATTTCCCCAGACGGTCAGCATCGTATTGCCAGCGTTATAGGTGCCAGATGATTGTTCTGAAAGGGTAGGTCCATAAGTTGAAACGTAGGAGGTATCGAGTCGCATAGTGCCTCGCCAGCGATCAAACTGGAGGGGTTGGTAATAGCGCAACTTCAAGGTATCACTTTGAGTTTGCTCTCCAAAGGCGTTGTGGTAACCCCAAAATTCCAGAACCCGCTGACTTGAGTACTGGTCAG
>NZ_NCJB01000449.1:0-1546 GCF_002282275.1 Polynucleobacter sp. 39-46-10
TTTTATGGCCCATTTCGTGATGCAGTAGGTTCAGCAAAAAATTTAGGTAAAGCCGATAAAAAAACCTACCAAATGGATTGCGCCAATACTGATGAGGCTTTGCGGGAGATTGCACTCGATATCAGTGAAGGCGCTGATATGGTGATGGTCAAGCCTGGTATGCCTTACCTCGATATCGTACGTAGAGTTCGTGATGAATTTGATTATCCAACTTACGCCTATCAAGTGAGCGGTGAGTACGCTATGCTCAAGGCCGCCGCGCAAAATGGTTGGCTTGATCATGATGCCGTCATGATGGAGTCCTTGCTCGCGTTTAAACGTGCTGGCACAAATGGGATATTGACTTACTTTGCACTCGAGGCTGCACGTCTTCTCAAAGCAAGTAAATAAATTTGATGATGAAGACTGAATAAGTAAAAACTTATTCAGTTTCAATTCATTTAATTTGCCAGTACTTTTTTCAAGCGCTCAGCAAAACGTTGTGGCGGCATATAGCCAATTACACGCTGATCTTTTAACTCTTCTGAATTGAGATCAAAGATCAAAATTCCAGGCGGCCCGAATAATCCAAAACGCTTCAGTAATTCCTGATTCTCAGGACTGTTCTTTGTTACATCAGCTTGAACTAAAACAAATTTCTGTAACTCTTGATTCACTTCAGAATTAGCAAAGGTATTGATCTCCATCTCTTTGCAGGAGATGCACCAGTCTGCATAAAAATCTAGGAGCACTAGTTTCTTCTGCTCTTTTGCTTGGGCCAAGAATTGATCTAACTGGGCACTAGATTGAATTACAGCAAAACTCGCATTTCCAATCTGATGTTGACGTTGTCCATTAGCCATCATCTTGCCACCCGCTTCATTACTGCTTTGTAATAAAGGAGAGGCAATCCAGGCTGCAGTTGCCACCAATAAAACACCGAGCGTTCTTTGCAACCAAACCATCCAAATACCAGTTGATGGAATGAGGATGCGCGCCTCAATAGCAATAAAGAGAAGTGGCAAGCCCATACCCAAAGCCATCACAAACAGTAAACCGGCCCCCAAACTCATTGATCCTGTTTGGGCAATGAAAGCAAGTACTCCGGCTAAAGGTGCAGTAATACAAGGGCTGGCAACTAATGTCGAAATTCCACCCAAAGCGAAGGCACCAACAAAGCTCCCACCTTTATGGCGTCCTGCTAATTGGTCGACTTTTTCCTGCCAAGATTGGGGCATTCTGAGCTCGTACAGGCCAAATAAGCTCCCCGACAGTGCGAGTAGTAGCAATGCAAACCCAATTAGCGCTATAGGGCTCTGCAGAGCTCTTTGGACGCTACCGCCTAGAGCGGCCATCAAGACTCCCGCTAAAGCGTAGACGCAGGCCATACCAAGTACATAAGCCACGGCCAAGAGACTAGCCCGGCTTTTGCTAATCGATTTTTTGCCCTGAGTTCCAAACACCACACTGGACAGAATGGGTAGCATTGGAAGCACACAGGGAGTGAACGCCAAAGCCAGCCCCAGGATGAAGAAAGCCAAAAATAAATAGCCAGTTGGGGTGCTAT
>NZ_NCJB01000450.1:0-1546 GCF_002282275.1 Polynucleobacter sp. 39-46-10
AGTCATTCCCATGGATGTTTGGCGAACGTTTGCGCCTTTGAGTCCAGTAGCTGAGTTGAGATCCGATTTGGGGCGCAGATTTCGATTGCGCTTCCAAACCCATAGCTTAACAATCATCGCGGCCGCTATGAGGATAATGCCAAATTGACTTAGCGTGAGTACCGATATAGCATCTGGCCCAAACCAGATCAAAAGTAAGGAGGATAAGAGCATCCAGCCTGATGCGAGACCAAGAATAATGAAATTCACAATCGTGGAGAAGTGAGCCCACTCTTGAATAAAACGAATGCATTGGTAGATTTTGGCAGTGCATAGCCAAAGCACAAAAGATGCTGCAATCAGAGAAACCCAAATCCATGAATTATTTTCTCCAAAATACGCAGACAATAGAGCAAGGCAGGTGATCCCAATGAATATTGGCAGGATAATCACTTCGCGAGATAACCATGAAGTGCGCCACATTAGTACGGCGCGCCAGGCTCTTTCTGGGTGACCTAAGTGAAACATTGAGGCGATTAAGCCTGTAATCAACAAGATTAGGGCGGTTGGTATGGCGAGCTTGACTAAGAAATCATTAGGCAAGCCATCATTTCCTATATTGAGGATGCCAATAAAAACCAGTAAGCCCTGGGCCATACCCGCAAGGGTAGTAAAGAAAATAAGTGAAAAATTCGGATGCATTAGATTTCTGCCTTAACTGCATTAATGATTTCGGTAATAGAACGTGGTAAGTAGTGATTTGCAGGCTGCGTTTCCCACTCAGGCATGAGCTTATAGCCGGAGCGATTTTCAATTGCTTTGCTTGCCTCTGATTCTGGATCGTGGATATCTCCAAAAATACGTGCGCTGGTAGGGCAGGCGAGAACGCAAGCAGGTTTCTTCTCGCTTTCTGGCAAAGTTTCGCTGTATATCCGATCTACACACAAAGTACATTTGGTCATTACTTGACGTTCTTCGTCGAGTTCACGTGCGCCGTATGGACAGGCCCAAGCGCAATACTTACAGCCAATACATTTATCGTAGTCTACCAGTACGATGCCATCTTCGGCGCGTTTATAGCTTGCCCCTGTAGGGCATACCGGTACGCAAGGCGGCTCTTCGCAATGCAAGCATGACTTAGGAAAGTGCACGGTTTCCATTTTAGGAAAGCTACCAGATTCATATGTTTGCACCCGATTGAAAAAAGCCCCATTTGGATTTGCGCCATAGGGGTTTAGATCAGTGAGTGGACCCGCCGATCCTGATGTATTCCATTCTTTGCAGGACGTTACGCAGGCATGACAACCTACACATACGTTTAGGTCAATTACTAAAGCAAGTTGCTTTTTCGTTGGCGTTGACTGAAGGGAAGTGCTTTTATTATGTGACATAGGTATTTTGTAAACAGTTATTTTTTAATCATTCCAGGTACGCGATAGGCCTTGACTTGCGGCCACGTTTCTTCTGGTTCATTTTCATCTGCTGCAGCTAATTTGACCCGTACGTCGTACCAACCAGCTTGTCCTGTGATTGGATCCGAATTGCTCACTGAAAATCCACCCAGTGA
>NZ_NCJB01000451.1:0-1546 GCF_002282275.1 Polynucleobacter sp. 39-46-10
TCTTCAAAGATCTTTTTGAACTGAGGGTTCTTGGCGGATTCCTCAGCGTAGGTTTCTTGGCTAGCCTTAAAGCAGGCATCCATAACTGAGGCATTGAACTTGCGCAATACTGCGCCACCTTGAACCAGTCGTTGTAACGCCGGTGGATTCAAGGCATCGTACTTGGCACACATATCAGTGTGAGCCTCAAAACAGGCTGCTTGCCATGCTGCTTGGTATGCTGGCGGCAATGAATCCCATTGCTTCTTATTTACCAAGAATGAGAGGCCCGCTGCGCCCTCCCAAAATGCGGGGTAGTAATAGTTTTTAGCAACCTTGGCTAGGCCTAACTTCTCATCATCATAAGGACCAACAAATTCTGCAGCATCAATCGTGCCTTTTTCTAGAGCTGAATAAATTTCGCCAGCAGGTAACTGTTGTGGCACTACACCCAACTTCGCAAGCACTTGACCCGCAAATCCAGCGATACGGAACTTAAGCCCCTTGAGATCTTCTGGCGATTTAATTTCTTTGCGAAACCAGCCACCCATCTGAGTGCCAGTTTGCCCACCCATGAAGTTCACTACGTTGTAACTAGCATAGAGTTCGCGCATCAACTTCATACCATTGCCATGCAACATCCAAGCGGATTGCTGACGCGCTGTCATACCAAAGGGCGCCGCAGTATCAAAAATAAAAGCGCTGTTCTTACCTAAGTAGTAATAGCTGGCAGTGTGCCCACACTCTACCGTACCATTTTGAACGGCATCCAATACTTGCAAAGCAGGAACCACCTCGCCCGCAGCAAATACTTTGACGTTGAACTTGCCATCAGTTGCTTTGCGCAAGGCGCTAGCAAATACTTCCGGTGTGCCAATTAAAGTATCCAATGATTTAGGAAAGCTCGAGACCAAACGCCAATTCAAGGTTGGCAAACTCTGCGCTATAGACGGAGTAGCTAATGCTGCTGCACCCGCACCAATAGTTGCCTTCTTTAAAAAGGAACGTCTTTGCATCTTCTTCTCCTTCAAAAATATTTTTGCTTTGTGTTGTTGACTCTATTTTTTGTTGTCTGGTGTTTTAGATTGCGATTACTTTATTTACCGCCAATCGTCATTGATCCAATTAAGATGGAGCCGGTTTCTTTTGTGCCACGAATCAGTGAATCACTACCAATCATCTGAATATCCATCAGCATATCGCGCAAGTTACTGGCAATCGTAATTCCCTCAACCGGGTACTGGATCTCACCGTTCTCTACCCAATAACCAAAAGCACCGCGAGAGTAATCGCCAGTGACGTAGTTCACGCCTTGGCCCATGAGCTCAGTAACTAGGAGGCCCGTACCCATTGCTTCCAAGAGTGCAGGTAATCCACCCTGAGGAGTCTTGCGACTTTGTATTGTCAGGTGATGAGAGCCACCAGCATTACCAGTAGTTTTCATGCCGAGTTTTCTGGCAGAGTAAGTGGATAAGAAATAGCCTTGCAAGATACCCTTGTCGACCACTGTTCTTGCCGTTGTCTTTACACCCTCTTCATCAAACGGTGCACTACCAGTCATCGACTT
>NZ_NCJB01000452.1:0-1539 GCF_002282275.1 Polynucleobacter sp. 39-46-10
TCTGTAAGTCCCTCAGGTTGATAGCGGTACCCTTTGATTTAGTTTGAGCCTCGCTCAGAGCTCGTGGATTCACGATAAATAAGTTAGTATTAACTAACTTATTTATCGACCCTCGCTACAAATGAGTACGTCCTAGTAGCTTGTCCCCAAATAAAGCTAGAATGGATCCCCGCCCAAACAGATGAGGGGGATAAAGCACTACGGTGTGGATGCCCAAAGGAAACCCAATGAGTTTGTTCAAGAAAAGTTCACAGTCCATTAAGTTCTTACAGCCAACGATGGAGTCCTTTGAGACCATCATTGGACCTGCTACGGAGGTTCATGGCAGGCTAGTTGCTAATGAGAGTCTACGAATTGATGGTCAAGTTATCGGCAATATCGAGGCGCGCCAAGGTAAGAGTGTCAGCATAGCTTTGGGTCGAACGGGGGTGGTGCTGGGTGATATTTTCGCCTTTAGGGTTCTAGTTGCCGGCAAGGTAGAAGGAAATATCTACGCTACTGAGCGCGTTGAGTTGCATGAAGGTGCGGAAGTTCGAGGCGACATTACTTATGGTCAACTCGGAATTGAGCATGGTGCAAAATTAAATGGCCTGATGATCTCCAGAAATGGTGAGGAGCCAGAGGGTGCCACTGATTCTGCTGCAATTTTTCAAGCCAATTGGAGCAAAATTAAAAGCCAATAATTTTTGGCGCACATCATTTTTACCTATTAACGCATTAACAAGGATAGTAGCTCATGGGATTATTTGACTTGATTAAAGGCGGGTCTTTGCAGATGAGTCAAAGACAGTTCGATCAGTGCGTTTTTAATCACTATCGCGAACGATTTAACTACGATAGTTTTCAAAGTTTCTGGCATGCAACAACTTCAAACCTAGATGGTAGCGTTGGGCGCTTAGTTGATCGCCTTTATGCATGTGAGGATGGCTTTCCAAAAGATAGTCTTTTACATGCGCAGTTAGCAGAAGCCTCTTTGATCATTGAAAAACATTGGTTCAATACCTACGGTATTAGTCCAGAGTCCTTAAGTATTTTTTCAAATATCTGCGCCCAGGCACAACAGGCTCTTGAGGAACAATTAAGTTCTGAAGCCGTTCAGCCTATTGAGATTGATCCTGAAGTGAGGGTTGATGGCTGTCAAAAAGCTCTGAACACGTATGAGCAAAATCTGGCTCAAATGGGTCTACCCAAGTTTGATGATTTAACCAAGATTCACTACTTTATGGTGGATATGAATGAAACCCTATCAGCCCCATTTAAATACAGCGGTAGTGTTTTAAAGGTTTTGGAGCAGGACTCTTATATGCAGGATGATGATGTTAGCTGGGGGCGATGGACTCTGTTTAGAGACGCTACTGGCTATACCGATATTTGGATTGTGCGCATCGAGTCTGGAAAAGCTGAGGTAGTAAAAATGATTTCTAAGTTAGATGCAGATGCCTACAGCTTAGATGAATCCCCCAGGGGAATTCAATATGATCTAGAAATTTTTAAGGCAATAGATAAGACACGTATTACTGCTTTTGATAATTCTGAATT
>NZ_NCJB01000453.1:0-1537 GCF_002282275.1 Polynucleobacter sp. 39-46-10
GCATTTTCCCCGAAAGCTCCAAAACCCTTGTTTTAAATATTTTTTAGCAGTTTTTTCTGACAGCCAATTCTGCTTATACCGATCGTTTTTACTATTCTCAGGGCAAACAATATGGCATGCCTCCACGCCATATTTCCCCCCAATCTTTTGACGATATTCTGAGTGAGCTCGGAGACGACCCTGCCATTCCAGACCCCCATGGCATTCGCAAAACATCCTGCCCTCCCAGAGTTGATGCAACACCCCAAAACAAAACTCCCAAGTCTGCTTTTTCTGCTAAATCCTTTGAACTAAAGGGCCTGACTTTCAGTTCACCTTGGATCGTTGGCAGCATCCTATTGCTCTGCGGGGGATGCCTCTTTTTTTATTTTGATGGCAATCAATCTGGGAACGAACTTGAGATAAGAACCCTAGAAAACCAACTATTGGCACTCAAAGAAGAATTTGAACTCTCGCAAAACGAATGGGCATCTGAGAAAGAGAATCTATACCAGGCAATAGAAGAAATAGAAGTAAGTATTCACTCAATTGAGATAAAAACGCCAACTCAGAGCACTCAAAGTAAACCGGTAGTGATTCCGCATGAGGCTGAACTTCGTCGCTGGCGATATTTAGGCATCACCCGTATGGGGACAGCGGAGCAAGCCTTTTTCCATACCGGCAATTCCACAAAAATGGTGGTCAAGGGGGATACAGTTCTGGGGGAATGGCGCCTAACCCAATCCGAAAAAGAGCTAGCTGTTTTGACTCACCCGAAAGGGAAATCCATCACTTTTAAGTCGACCCAATCAGAGTAACCCTATTGAAAATCCCATTAAAAACCCTCGCCAACTTTCTACTCTTATTGATGGCTGTTTATTTGAATCCAGCCCTCGGAAGCCACCCCGAAGCAAACTCATCGGTGTACCGCAAAGATAGTCGCATTAGCCTGCAATTTAGCCAAATTGAATTGACCGAGTTATTGCAGGTTTTAGCCAAAATGGGGGATACCAACTTTCTCCTCAGCGAATCCATTCAGGGCAAGATTTCAGTTGATCTTAAGGACACCCCTTGGCAAACCGCCCTCCATTCCATTCTTGCAAGCCGAGGCTTGAGACTCGTTCGAAATGGAGATATTTACTGGATTGGCCCTCATGCAGAAATTCAAAGTTTCCAAAAGTATCGACGGGAAGACGCCGCCCTACCTTTTGGAGGCGATCACATTAATAGCCCTCGGCAAATTCTCATAGAAGCTCGCATTGTTGAGGCTGATCAGCGCTTTGCCCGCGAACTTGGAGTGAAGTTGGGGTATCAGGCTAATGGTATTGGTGGTCACCCAGACCAAAATGCCAACGCCAATCTCGATCTAGGAGGGGCTGGCTTAGCTGGCTTTAACCCGGCCACATTGGCTGCAACTTTGGTTTCCAAGAATGCAGCCCGCCTTCTGCAAATAGAGCTCTCAGCTCTGGAATCCGATGGTCAAGGCAAGATTTTGTCTAACCCCCGCATCATGACTGGCGACCAAGTTAAAGCCACAATTGAGCAAGGAACCGAGCTT
>NZ_NCJB01000454.1:0-1528 GCF_002282275.1 Polynucleobacter sp. 39-46-10
TCAGATCCGTTACCGCACCTTTACTTGCAGTGCTCGCGAGGTGAGCATACTTAGCAAGCAATCCACGGGTATAACGTGGTTTAGGTTGTACCCAAGCAGCACGTCGCTTAGCAATCTCTTCATCACTCACATTGAGTTGAATGAGTAACTTATGAGCATCGATCGTCACAGAGTCGCCTTCATGAATCAGGGCAATTACACCGCCCACAAATGCTTCAGGAGCAACGTGACCAACCACCATGCCCCAAGTACCGCCAGAGAAGCGTCCGTCAGTAATGAGGCCAACTGTCTCACCTAAACCTTGACCAACGAGGGCGGAGGTAGGGGCAAGCATTTCACGCATACCAGGACCACCTTTAGGTCCTTCGTAACGAATGACCATGACGTCACCGTCTTTGATCTTTTGCGCCATGATGGCCGCCATTGCATCATCTTCAGAGTCAAATACACGAGCGGGGCCAGTAATGGATGGGTTCTTGAGGCCGGTAATCTTGGCAACGCAACCCTCGGGGGAGATGTTGCCCTTCAAAATAGCTAAGTGACCTTGCTTGTACAGTGGGTTATCTAAAGTACGAATGACCTTTTGATCGGCGCGTGGAACTGAGGGAACATCTTTCAAAGTTTCAGCGATTGTTTTGCCGGTAATAGTCATGCAATCACCATGCAAGAGTCCGCCATCAAGCAAAATCTTCATGACTTGCGGAATACCGCCAGCTTGGTGAAGGTCAGTTGCCAAATATTGTCCAGAAGGCTTCATATCCACGATGACAGGAACACGCTTACGAATACGTTCGAAGTCATCAATCGTCCAGTCGATCTCAGCAGCACTAGTAATTGCTAGGTAGTGGAGAACAGCATTGGTAGATCCACCAACTGCCATGATCACGCTCACTGCGTTCTCAATGGATTTTTTAGTGATGATGTCACGAGGGCGCAAATTTTTCTTAATAGCCTCAACTAACACAATCGCTGACTCATGAGCGCTGGCAACTTTCTCAGCATCTTCATTGGCCATTGTGGAGGAGTAAGGCAAGCTCATACCTAAAGCCTCAAATGAGGAGCTCATGGTGTTCGCTGTATACATACCACCGCAAGAGCCGCTACCTGGACAGGCGTGTTGTTCAACACCCTTTAAGTCTTCTTCGTTCATACGTCCTGAGGTGAACTCACCAACGGCTTCAAACGCAGAAACGATATTCAGATCCTTGCCTTTGAAATGACCAGGTTTAATTGTTCCGCCATACACATAGATACTTGGTACATTGGTGCGGGCCATTGCCATCATGCCGCCTGGCATATTTTTATCGCAGCCACCGATAACCACAACGCCGTCTTGCCATAATCCATTGACGCAAGTTTCAATACTGTCAGCAATCACCTCACGGGAGATGAGGGAGTACTTCATGCCCTCAGTACCCATGCCGATGCCATCAGACACGGTAGGGGTACCAAACATTTGTGCTTTTGCGCCAGCTTCTTCAAGGGCGGTTACCGCAGCGTCTGCCAGTTTTTGCAAACCGCTATTGCA
>NZ_NCJB01000076.1:0-10318 GCF_002282275.1 Polynucleobacter sp. 39-46-10
CAATCACAGCACTCTCATCTACGCCATCCATGTCATCGATAAAGCTTTCGATTTCTTTTGGATAAACGTTGTAGCCACCAGAAATAATTAAATCCTTGCTGCGACCAACAATGCAAAGGTAATCCTTAGGTGCTTTACCGCCATTTGCATCACCACCCCAACGACCAACGTCACCAGTCTTAAACCAACCGTCTTTAGTAAATTCTTCGGCGGTTTTTTCTGGCATGCGCCAGTAGCCCTTAAATATATTTGGCCCTTTGACTTGAATACTTCCGATTTCATCGACACCACAAGGCTTGTTGTTTTCATCGACTACGCGAACCTTCACGCCTGGCAAAGGCAAGCCAACTGATCCACCTACACGATCACCTTTATATGGATTGGAAACTAACATCACGGTTTCGCTCATGCCATAACGCTCAAGAATAGGCTGACCAATGACCTCTTTAAATGCATTAAATGTTTCGGTTAATAAGGGCGCAGAACCAGAAACAAACAGACGCATGTTACGAGCGACATTTTTGTTAAAGCCCTTATCTGCAAGTAAGCGAACGTAGAACGTAGGCACACCCATCATGACTGTAGAGTTTGGCATGTGATGAATCAATTGCGCAGTATCAAGGCGTGGCAACCAAATCATTTTGCTGCCGTTAATTAAGGCGCCATGAGCAGCAACGAATAAACCGTGGACATGGAAGATTGGCAAAGCATGTAACAAAACATCGCCCTTTTTCCAACCCCAGAATTTCTGCAGAACTTGAGCGTTACTTCCCAAATTCTTATGAGTCAGCATCGCGCCCTTGCTACGACCAGTTGTGCCGGACGTGTACAAGATTGCTGCTAAATCGTCATCCTTAACTGTCACTGTTTTGAACTTATCGCTTTGCCCGGAAGAGCGCTCTAATAAAGTGCCCTTGCGATCCTCATCCAAGGTAAATACATTTTTAGTGCCGGCTTTAAAGGCTACCTTAGATACCCAGGAGAAATTTTTACTACTACAAACTAAAACAGCAGGCTCTGCATTTTCTACAAAATACTGAATTTCTGCGGCTTGGTAAGCGGTGTTGAGGGGCAGATATACATAGCCCGCTCTTACCGTTGCTAAATAAAGAAAAAGGGCTTCAGGAGATTTCTCAACCTGTACCGCAACCCTTGATCCAGCCGGTAATTTGAGGCTCTTCAGAAAATTCGCCATCTTGGCACTTGCACGCTCTACATCACTCCAGGAGTAATACAGACCATCATGTGTTTCTAATGCGCATGCTTGTTTATCTTTTGGAAATCCTTTTTCCAAGAGCGAATATAAATTCATTAGAGCCTCAAAAACCAATCAATTAAAACGATTACCAATTAATCCAGCGAAGCGCCAGATTTCTTAACTACGCTAGACCAACGCACTACGTCAGCATGAACTTGCTTACCAAAAGCTTCACCATATAGGTTAGGTATTTCAGAGCCATTCTTCTCCCAAATAGCTTTCAATTTCGGCGAGCTCATAGCCTTCTGCACTTCAGCGATCATCTTGTCAACGATTGGTTTTGGAGTGCCAACTGGAGCAAACATGGAATACCAGGTTGAAACTACATAGTCAGGCAAACCTGCCTCTTGGAATGTCGGTACGTTAGGAATAGCGGATGAACGCTTGGTAGACGCTACAGCAATTGCCACCAATTTACCGGCATTAATTTGCGGTGCAGATGTAGCAAGACCATCAAACTCCAAATCAATTTGGCCTGCCAATAAGTCATTCATTGCTGGGCCAGCACCACGGTAAGGAATATGGGTGATAAATGTGCCTGTTTGGATCTTAAATAACTCACCGGCTAAGTGGTGAACAGTACCGCTACCCGCGCTAGCAAAGTTATATTTGCCAGGGTTTTTCTTCATGAGCTCAATGAACTCTTTAGCGTTACGCGCACTCACGCGCTGTGGATTAACTACCAAAACCTGGGGAACGTTGGCGAGCATTGCGACTGGAATGAAACTCTTCTCAATGTCGTAATCGAGATTTTTGTACATTGATGGTGCAATCGTGTGGTGAGAAGCCCCAATAAACCAAGTATACCCATCTGGCGCTGCTTTTGAAGCAACTGAAGCACCTACGGTACCACCTGCTCCCCCACGGTTATCAATAATGAATTGCTTACCCATCTGCTCGGTTAACTGAGCCGCCAAAGGTCTAGCAAATGCATCTGTTCCACCGCCTGCAGGGAACGGGTTCAAAAAGGTAACCGGCTTAACTGGCCATTCTTGTGCCATTACAGCTAGTGGTGCCGCACAGAGAAGAAATAGCGATTTCTTTAACGTGCTTATAGAAAAAAGTGATGCCTTGGATTTTTGCTTAAACATCTTTGTCTCCTTTAGTATCAATCTAATGATTGACTTCGTTTTTATAAATACAGCACCCATTCTAAGGGCACTTAACACCCACTGCAAAAAGTCCGTACAAGGGAAAACACTAGGGAGCCATCAAGCGACCTACCGCCCTGGAGTAAACAATTTCCCCATTGGCAAAACGCTCATGGTTATCCTCTACGCTTCCCAAGTCATATAAATAGTTCACCATCAGACCGGCGGATTGGCGCAAACCCTTGCGCGATAAATCCCCCGCCCAGTTAATGAGATGCAGCTTTGCCCCATTTCCCAGGTGAAACTTCGCTACAGGATTGCCATCGCGCCCAGTTGAGGCAAGCCCCAAATACATACTCGCCAAAGAAAGTAAGGCCTCTCTTTCTTTCTCGGAGGCCAAGTCGGGATGCCAACCACCTGCTAGTCGCTCACTCCAAGACTGAGTATCGAGCTTAAGAAGCGCCAAAGCCGCATCACGCACCACCTTTAGATTGGGCTTCAAACGCTCTGCAGGAACGCCTTCTCCTAAATTTGCACCGGCAGCAACCCAGTCCATAAATCCTGGAATAGGCGATAAAGTTACAAAGGTTTTGATTCCAGGGAATTCAGCATGCAATTGCTCTGCTACCCGCTTAATCAGGAAGTTCCCCATGGATACGCCGCGAAGACCAGGCTCACAGTTGCTGATGGAATAAAAAACGGCGACCTTGTATTGAGATGCCTGATCAACTGTTTCTGCTTTTTTATCGACCAAGGGCGTAATCACCGTGGGGATTTCAGGCAGAAGTGCAACCTCCACAAAGATCAAGGGCTCACTTGGCAGCTGCGGATGAAAGAAAGCGAAGCAACGACGATCCGGCTGAAGACGACGACGCAAGTCATCCCAACCGTCAATCGCATGAACCGCTTCATGATGAATTAACTTCTCCAACACCTCCGCTGGAGACTTCCAGTCCACCCGATGCATTTTGAGAAAGCCTGGGTTAAACCAAGAAGATAGCAAGTGGCGCATGTCGAAATCCACTGCAGCCAACCCTGGTTTTTTATCTAACAACTGTAATAAATCACGACGCATTTGAACTACAGCCAGAGTACCTTGACTGGCGCGATTTAGGCGACGAAAAAATTCTTGACGGGGAGACTCGGATACCTTTTGCAATTGGATGTAATTGCGCGCGCTGGAATCCGCAACAAAATTTTGTGCCGCCTTAAGCACTGCATCTGCCTGAGGGTTGAGCTTCTCAAACAAAAAGTTGAAAAAAGAAACGTGCTGATCTTTTGCCAACTTACGGTACTTATTAACAACATCGTCAGCCATGCTGAGCGCATTCGATTCGCCTCGCTCGGATATCAAACGCTTAATTGCGTTATTTGCTTTGGACAAATTTCGAGCTTTGGTTAACTTCTCCAACATGGATTTCTTTCAGTTTTAGTAAAGATGCTCAGAAATTAGGCAATTTCAGTAAAAAGCCCATGTTTTACTGGCTAATTTAGTCAATTTTAGGGAATTGACTACAAAAGACCTAGAAAACCTGAATTTTAACTACTGATAACTGCCGTTTTTCGTACCTACTCTAACTATAAGGTAAATTCCAAAAATAATCATGGGTACAGAAAGCCATTGCCCCATAGATAGACCTAGACCCAAGAGACCTAAGAAGGCATCAGGCTCGCGAGCAAACTCCGCCAAGAAACGACACAGACCATAACCAAGTAAAAATAGACCTGAGATCTGCCCCACCCTGCGCGGCTTGCTGGAATAAATCCAGAGAATGATCCCCAAGCAAATCCCTTCACCCAAGAATTGGTAAATTTGGGAGGGATGGCGTGGAATGGAATCAACCATTGGAAATACCATAGCCCAAGGCAGGTCTGTTGGCCTTCCCCATAACTCGCCATTAATGAAATTACCCAAGCGACCAAATGCTAAGCCGAAAGGAACTAGTGGCGCCACTAAATCACTCACAACGAAGAATGAGACCTTGCGACGATAGGCAAACCAGAGCAAGGCCAATAAGACGCCCAGAAGGCCGCCATGGAAAGACATGCCACCTTCCCAAATCTTGAAGACACTCAGAGGATTTGCGAGATAGTAGCCTGGCATATAAAACAGTGTGTAACCCAAGCGTCCGCCAAGCACCACACCCAAGACTCCAGCAAATAAAAGATCCTCAAGATCTTTATATGACCAACCCAAGGATTGATATCGCGGAGCACGGATGCGCAGACGACCTAATAACAAAAATTGGGTGAAGGCGAGAAGATACATCAAGCCATACCAATGAATGGCAAATGAGCCAATCCGAATTGCAGCAGGATCAAATTCTGGATGAATTAGCATACTTGGAGTGACAAATAATCACGCTTTAGATTGATCAAAATTATGCAACTCATGACCCAAGTCACGATAAGCCTTATATCGCTCACGACCCGCAAGGCGCTCAGCTTCATTAATGGTAACGACCTCCACCACTCGAGGAAAGCGTGCTAGCAAGGCTGGTACATCTGATGGCATTTTCATACCTAAGTGAATCAATATATCTGCATGCGGGAGCTGAGACAAGGCTGGCGGCAGAAAGTGATCTGTTAGCAAGATGGGCGTATCCATTGCAGCCTCATCTTCAATAAAACAATGGGGCAAAAAATCTGTTGCACTAAATGACCACAGAAGTTCATCTAACTTTTTGAGATCTGCTTTATCACCCACCATCACAACATTACGCACAGGCTCGCCAGCAGATGTAGCGCTCCAGATCTTGCGCGTTAAGCGGCAAGCGTATTCAAGCTTATCGCTAACGTTGCTATGAAAATCAATACGTGCCATGAATTACTCTCTACGCTTACTTTTGATCTAACAAATAATTCACCAGCAAAGGCACTGGGCGTCCAGTTGAACCTTTAGCGGCGCCACTCTTCCAGGCAGTTCCAGCGATATCTAAGTGAGCCCATTTATATTTTTCAGTGAAGCGTGATAAGAAGCAAGCAGCGGTAACGCTACCTGCTGGGCGCCCACCAATATTGGATACATCTGCAAAATTCGATTTAAGCTGTTCGTGATAAGCCGCATCCAAAGGCAAACGCCAGACGGTATCCAAAGAGGCATGTCCGGCTTTAGTGAGGGAGGCAACTAAACCCTCATCATCGGAGAACACACCACTATGCACATGACCCAATGCAATGATGCAGGCGCCGGTTAAAGTGGCTACATCAATTACAGCCTGAGGTTTAAAGCGCTCAACGTAAGTTAAGGCATCACACAAAATCAAGCGGCCTTCTGCATCGGTATTGAGAATCTCAATCGTTTGCCCAGACATACTCTTCACAATATCGCCAGGGCGAGTGGCATTACCAGAAGGCATATTTTCACAAGTCGGAATCACACCAATGACATTCTTTTTCAACTTCATTAAAGCTGTAGCGTACATCGTACCGATCACGGAGGCGGCGCCGCACATGTCGTACTTCATCTCATCCATTGCCTCACCAGGCTTTAGAGAAATACCGCCGGTATCAAAGGTGATGCCTTTGCCTACCAACACAATCGGAGCCTCACCCACCTTGCCACCCTGGTGACGCATCACAATAAATTGTGGTGGCGTATCTGAACCTTGAGCTACTGATAAAAATGAACCCATACCTAAAGCTTCAATTTGCTTACGTCCCAAGACCTCAACCTTAAGACCGGTCTTTTTACTCAGACCCTGTGCCGCTTTACCCAAATAAGTTGGCGTACAAATATTGGGGGGCAAATTACCCAAGTCTTTAGCCAAGTGCATACCTTCAACCATTGCAGCACCCTCTGGTACTGCAGCTTTAAGCTCTTTAGCGCAAGTGTCATTGCCAGCAAAAATGAGGTGTGTAAAAGTATCCGCCTTATCTTTGGCCTTGAACTTCATGGCGGGTTGACGAACACCAAAGCGATAGGCTTGATCACCTGCATATTGAATCGTCAAACGCACTTCTTCAGCAATGAACTCAGCGCGATGACCCAAGGCAAAACTCGGAATGAACCACAAAGCATTTTGGATGGGGCCGCCACTCAAGTGCTTCAAAGCAGCGCGAGCAATTTTTGAATAGGACGTCAAACTGCGCGCACTAGCAGGAGCAAGGTCACCCAACGATACTAAAAGAATACGTTTTACCTTTACACCAGAAGTGGCCCAAGATTTTTCAGCGCGAAGCACACAGGTAGATGCCTGCTGGGCATCGAGGTCACCAACAAGATTGGCATGAGTGACAGAGCCGCCAAGCAAGCGATCCAATTCGACCAAAAGCCCAGACTTCGATTTGGCGGCTGCCAGAGCATCTAAATCTGCCTTGGAGTAGGCCAAAACCAAGCAATCGGAGCTCTGCCCCAATAAAGTGGTGAGGCTTGCTTTGAGCTGCTTAGGGTTATTCAGATCGGCTTGCGCGAAATTCTTAGTACTAAATTGAATAGTCATGATGTCTTGAGGTATTTTTAAGTCAATTCAAGGGAAAAAATAGGTGTTTATCCATTATCCTCCGAGATGCAGGTTCACATCTTGAGTGAGCCAATAACAGACAAGCCATTATCTATTCATGATTTTTCACCAAGCCCTTCGCCGAGAACTCAGTTTTACGACTGGTGGCGTTTTTTTGGTCTTGGTCACTATCATGATTACCACCTTAGTCATTCGAATTTTGGGCTTTGCGGCCAATGGGGCTGTTAATCCAGAAGATGCGCTAGTTTTAATTGCACTAGCCACGCTTGGCTATATGGCCGTTCTTTTAACGGTATCCCTGTTTGTGGCCGTCTTAATAGTGCTAGTTCGCTGGTACAAAGATTCCGAAATGATTGTTTGGTTTGCCAGCGGTCTGAGTATAGCCAGCCTGATTCGACCAATCCTACGCTTTGCGGCGCCCCTCATAGTCATCATTGCCCTGCTAGCCCTTTTTGTTTGGCCTTGGGCTAATCGCGAATCCACCATCATCAGCCAACGCTTTCAACAACGCAGTGATGTCTCTATGGTCGCCGCAGGCCAGTTTAGAGAATCAGCCAAAGCAGAGCGCGTATTTTTTATTGAAGAGTTGGATGTTGATAAAAGCGAAGTGAAAAATATCTTTTCCGCAGAAACCAAAAATGGGCGGCTCAGTGTTGCCGTTGCTTCCACTGGATTTATTGAGGGTGCAGAAGGTGGCGGAAAATCGATTGTGCTAAATAACGGTCGTCGTTACGAGGGACTGCCTACGCAACCGGATTTCAGAATTTTGGAATTTGCAGAGTACAGCACCAACATTCATCGGAAGGAAACCTTAGAACCGCCCCCACGGGATAGAGAAAAAACGATTACCGAGCTACTGAATACTAGCGAACCCTGGTTGATTAACTCCAACCGCGCGGAATTGTTATGGCGCATAGGTTTGCCATTGATGGCGTTAGGCCTGGTGTTGATTGCCATCCCGCTTGCTTACGTCAACCCAAGATTAGGCAATTACACCGCGATGTTTTATGCCGTACTGATTTATCTCATCTACAGCAACCTCCTCAATCTCACCCAAAACTTTGTGTCACAAGGCAAGGTAAATGTTTTTGTAGCAGCTTGGCCCATACACGCCCTAGCCTTTGGCATTGCTTTTTTACTGATTCGTAATCGCATCAATCCATCGTTGAAATGGTGGCGCCGTCAGTTACCCTCCTTCTTGGTAAATAGATGAAACTTCTATTCCCCTACATATTTGAACGCTACTTAGCCAGGCAGATCTATGCTGCATTCGGCTTTATCTTGTTTGCCTTAGTTGCGCTATTTTTGTTTTTCGACATTCTGAGTGAGCTTGGTTCAGTTAAGGGGCAATACACCCTGCCATTGGCCCTGTTGCACGTTTTATTAAAAGCACCCAGTCGCATTTCCGAGATCATCCCCATCGCCAGCTTGATTGGAAGCATCTATGTATTTGCAATGCTAGCAAGTCAATCTGAGTTTACGATTTTGCGCATTGCTGGATTGGATATGCGTAGAGGATTAACTACCTTAGCTAAGATTTCTTTACCACTGGTGATTGTTACGCTCGTGATGAGTGAATGGCTGGGGCCTTACACCGAAAACTTGTCAGATCAAATTCGCATGAAGGCTTTAGGCTCATCCTACAGCTCCCAATTTAAAACTGGAATATGGGTAAAAGATCGCCTACGTGATGAGGATGGCAGTGGACCAATTAGACCGGGGGTTCGTTACGTCAACGTTGGCAAAATCGAGCAAGATAACGAAATCAAAAATATTCGCATGTATGAGTTTGATGATGCATATCGCTTACTCTCCATTCGTAGCGCTGTTTCCGGACGCTTTGAACATACGGGAACCTGGATTCTGGATAACGTCACAGAAACTCGCTTTAAAGAAAGCAAGCAGATCGACCCACTGAACCCAGTCTACTCAGCGCAAACTTTTTCTCACCCAATTGTTAGTTTAGATTCCGAGGTCACGCCACAAATATTGAGCGTACTTTTAGTCAACCCAGAAAAAATGTCGATCTTTAGTTTGGGTCGCTTTATTTCCCATTTAAGAGAAAACAAGCAGGATGCGCAGCGGCACTCGATTGCATTTTGGAAAAAAGTTATTTATCCATTTACGATTTTTGTCATGCTGGCACTGGCTCTTCCATTTGCCTACCTAAAAGTTCGGGCGGGTAGCGTTGGCATTAAGGTATTCGGCGGCATCATGCTCGGTATGAGCTTCCAACTTTTCAACTCCCTTTTCTCGAATGTGGGGCTACTGGGATCATGGCCCGCACTGCTTACTGCGCTCACGCCTCCATTGCTCTATTTCATTCTGGCGATTGTGGGTTTACGTTGGGTATCTAAGGCTTAATACCCCAAAATCATATAGAATTTGATTCCTATATCGCAGTTGATATAACAATGGAATCCATATGAATTTGCACCAATTTCGCTTTGTTCGTGAGGCCGTAAGGCAAAACTTTAATCTCACTTCGGCTGCTAAGGCGCTCTTCACCTCTCAGCCTGGAGTATCTAAGGCCATTATTGAACTGGAAGATGAGCTAGGTGTAGAAATATTTCGTCGCCACGGCAAGCGTATCCGCTCTTTGACTGAGCCGGGCAAACGCATCCTCGCCTCAATTGAGCGCATTTTGGATGAAGTGGAAACCTTGCGCAGAGTAGGCAAAGACTTTGCCAGTCAAGATCAGGGCAACTTTGTAATTGCTACCACTCACACACAAGCTCGCTATGCTTTACCCAAAGTACTTACTGAATTTACTAAGCGCTTCCCAAAGGTTCGGGTAAGTATTCAACAGGGAAGTCCAGGGCAAATTGCAGAGTTACTCATTCATGATCGTGCTGACATTGCGATCGCGACAGAGGGTATTGCAAATACTCCTGGCGTGCTGGCACTTCCGGGTTACCAATGGCAGCACGTCGTTATGGTACCGCTGAGCCACCCCCTCCTCAACCAATCAACAATTACCTTGGAAGAAATTGCAAAGTACCCGCTAATTACTTACGACAGAGCATTTGCGGGTCGAAGCAAAATTGATGCTGCATTTGCACAACGCAATCTCAGCCCCGATATTATTTTGGAAGCGATTGATGCAGACGTGATCAAGACCTATGTTGAAACGGGGATGGGCGTGGGGATTGTCGCCGGATTAGCCTATGACGCAGATCGAGATCGCAATCTCCGAGTCATTCCGGTTGGGCACTTGTTCAGCAATAACGTAACGCATCTAGGCGTTAAACAAGGCGCTTACTTGCGTTCTTTTGTGTATACCTTCATCGAACTATTCTCACCAACGTTAACCAAGAAAATTGTTGAGCAAGCCATGAATAGCAAGTCAGAAACTTACGAGATTTAAGATTTCTAGCATCTCGAGGCGTTAATAACAGCCTATTTGAGATGGTGCCCCGGGGCGGACTTGAACCGCCACGCCTTGCGGCACCGGATTTTGAGTCCGGCACGTCTACCAATTCCATCACCGGGGCAGGTGTTTGCAG
>NZ_NCJB01000455.1:0-1527 GCF_002282275.1 Polynucleobacter sp. 39-46-10
GAAGAGCATGAAAGTATTTCTAATGCGTCTATGGAGAAAATTAAATTATTTTCTTCGCACTCAATCTCAAATTGCAGTTCAGACAAGCAAAGAGGTTTTGCGCAGACAAGAAACATCCAATCAAACAAGCGCCTTACATCAAGCGCTTTGTAGCGTTGTCATTCCAGCGCTGAACGAAGAAAAAGCGATTGAGTCGGTTATTCAATACGCACAAAAGGATACCTTCACTGGGGAAGTCATTGTGATTGATGACAGCTCGATTGATAACACAGCCCAAATAGCCCGATCTGCTGGAGCACAAGTACAGAGGAGCTCAATGCTAGGTAAAGGCGCTTCAATGCTTGATGGTGTTCAGATCGCAATGCATGAGTGCATTGTTTTTTTAGATGGCGACCTATCAGGCCTAGAAGAAAATATCATTGCAAAAATGGTAGCACCATTGATTACAGATGACGCTGACTTTGTAAAAGCAAAATTTGGTAGGGGCGGTGGACGAGTTACTGAACTAACTGCCAAACCCATGCTCAAAGTATTTTTTCCAGAACTAGCTGGGATATCTCAACCACTCGGTGGAATTATTGCCGCCAAATCTTCTTTACTTAAAAAGCTCACTTTTGAATCTGGCTATGGTGTAGACATTGGTCTTCTTATTGACGCTCATCTTAAAGGGGCACGTATCTGCGAGGTAGATATTGGTTCTTTAGAGCATGATAGTCAGCCTTTGGTAGACCTTACAACCATGGCCAATGAAGTAGCTCGCGTGATTCATCATTACTCACGCCATGCTGGAAGACTACATGTAGAACAAATCTCTGAGATGTATGAGGAACAAAGACTTGCCTCAGCCTCATTTGATTACATCATCAATCGCCGCAAGGATCGTCGCAAAGTAGTGCTATTAAATATGGATGGCACCATCACACCAAATCAATTTATCCAAGATTTGGCAAGCTTTACTCATACCGAGGAAACTTTAGGAGCCATACTGAATCTTTATCAAAATGATGCCGTTATTCGTGAACAGAAAGTTGCAGAAATTTTCAAATTTACCCATCGAACTCAATTTGAAAAAGTAGCAATGTCGATGCCTATTAAGCCTGGTGTCGTTGAATTTGTAAATCAAATGAAGCGCAATGGCTTTATGGTTGGACTGATATCTGATAGTTACTTTATTGCCGCTGAAATCATGCGCAAGAGAATTTTTGCAGATTTCGCAATTGCTCACACTCTGAGATTTAGAAACGATATTTGTAGCGGAGATTTAAATTTCAATAAAGACTTTTTCCCTGATCGTAGTCATGGGAATTTGCAACCCTGCAAAAGTAATGTGATTAAACGATTTCTCTCCAAAAACAATAAACCAAGTTTCACTGAAGTTTGGGCTATTGGGGATCGGTTAAATGATCTTGATATGCTTTTACTAGCTGATAAGGCCTTTGTGATCGACCCCAAGTCTCCAGAGCTATTGAAGCACAAGCATATTAAACATGTTTCTTCGTTTGAGGATTTATCTCAAGTCGATGTCAT
>NZ_NCJB01000077.1:0-10316 GCF_002282275.1 Polynucleobacter sp. 39-46-10
GTTTTGGCGGTCAAACATGGTCATAATCCTGATGAAGTTGTATTGCTGAGTGAATTAACTTAGTAAAATCAACCTACATCATACAAAATCCACCATGACCACTACACAAGACCTCTCATTCCTCTCCCTAGTCCTTAATGCCAGCCTATTAGTCCAGTTAGTAATGTTGTTATTACTCAGTATGTCTGTAGCCTCTTGGACCATCATTTTTAAGAAAACTGCCATTTTGCGGGGCGTAAGACAAGATACCGAGCGTTTTGAGCGGGACTTTTGGTCTGGTGGCGACCTGAATACCCTTTTAGCGGCAGCGCAGCGCAATACCCGTAGCGATGCCGTTTTAGAGCATATCTTTGAGGCAGGCATGCAGGAATTCATGAAAGTTCGTGAAATCGACGCCGCCCGCCGTGCCATGAAAGCAACCTACCAGCGTGAAATGGACATGCTAGAAGCCAATCTACCCTTCTTAGCCTCCGTAGGTTCAGTCTCCCCTTATATCGGCCTCTTTGGCACCGTTTGGGGCATCATGCACTCCTTTCGCGGCTTAGCTAACGTCCAGAACGCCACCTTATCGGCAGTAGCTCCAGGTATTGCAGAGGCGCTGATCGCTACTGCTATCGGCTTGTTTGCAGCTATTCCTGCGGTGGTTGCCTATAACCGCGCAGCAACGGATGTGGATCGCCTGGCGATTCGTTTTGAAACCTTCATTGAAGAATTCACCAACATCTTGCAACGTCAAGCTTCAGGCAAATAAGCATGGCTGGCTCACTCAGAAAATCCTCTAAGCGTCGGGCAATGGCCGACATCAATGTGGTGCCCTACATCGATGTGATGTTGGTATTGCTGGTCATCTTTATGGTGACTGCGCCGATGGTCAATCCTGGCGTTGTAAATCTGCCAACAGTTGGCGGAGCAAAAGTGCAATCATTACCGCCCGTCTTTTTGACAATTGATGCCAATGAGAATGTCATCGTGCGCAAAGATGGTGATCCGGTTCAAACTTTAAATAAATTTGAACTTGGTGCATTTGCAAGATCACAAGCAGAAAAATCTGCTGAGCAGCCTGTTGTTCTTGCTGCAGACAAATCCATTAAGTATGAAGTCGTAATGGAGGTGATGTCCAAGCTTAAAGAGAATGGTGTGAAACGTGTCGGTCTTGCCGTGAAGAGCCAATAAGCCTCTTTGTATTGCATACATGAATAGCGCACAAACTTTTCACTCAAGCTTCTCACGAGGCCACCCTACTAAAAACGAAAGTACTAAACGTGCTTTCAGTTTTTCACTGGCTGCGCACTTAGGTTTACTTGCATTCTTAGTCATAGGCATTAGCTGGAATAACTCAACCCCTTCAGGAGTTGAAGTTGAGCTATGGGATGCAAGCCAACAAGTCGAAACGCCTGTCGTCCCTGAAATCAAAACCGAAATGAAGGAAGAGGCGGCAGACATCGCCATTAAGAAAAAGAAGGTTGAAAAAGAGCCTCCTAAAAAAGAAGTGGTGAAAGAGACGCCGAAGCCAGTTACTCCAACTAAGCCAACTCCACCCAAGGAGAAGGAAAAAGAGAAGCCTAAAAAACCTGAAACACCGAAAGCTGCTACACCTCCAGAAACAAAGGCCAATGCCGCCGCTGAAAAAGTGCGCGCAGATCAGCTAGCACGCTTGCGGGCAGCAGCTGGTGCCGAAGGTGGCAGCGGTGGTACCAGCGGTAGCGGTGTAGGCGGTGGCGGTAATGCACCTCCTGGCTGGACGGATAAAGTAGTGAAGAAAGTAAAACCACTCATCGTGTTTAACCCAGAATCCATTAGCGGCAACCCTGCGGCAGTTGTTAAAGTGAATCTGGCACCCGATGGCGCAATCTTAAGTACGGATCTCGTAACATCCAGCGGCAATACTGGCTGGGATCGCGCAGTTCTCCTCGCACTGACTCGCGCAGAAAGTCTGCCGAAAGACGACAATGGCAAAATTCCTCAAAGAGAAGTTAAGCTGACCTTTAAACCCAAGGACTAAAGCATGTTGCAAGTAGCCAAATTGATTCAGCGTATTGCCTTTAAACAAGGTTTTTCATTGGTGGCATCAGCATTCATGATGGTCTTATCAATGACTGGCCTGAGCTCTTCAGCTCTAGCGCAAATGAACATTGAAATTACTGGCGTAGGACAGTCTCTCTACCCCATCGCTGTAATGCGCTTTAAGGATGAGAGTAAGTTACCGGTTGGCATTACTGAAATCATTCGCCAAGACTTAGCGCGTAGTGGTTATTTTAAAAATACCGAGAACGGCAATGCCAGCGAAAGTGATGAAGGCACACCAAACTACAAATCTTGGGCAGCTCGCGGTGCAGATGCTTTAGCTGTGGGCTCCGTGGTGCAGACTGGTACGGGTCAGTTTGAGATTCGCTATAAGCTTTTTGATATTCGTAAATCTGAAAGTCTTGGCGGCTTGAATATTAATTCCAGCGCGGACAATTTGCGCGCTGCCGCTCACAAGATTGCTGATGACATCATCTTCAAATTATTGGGTGAGCGTGGCATCTTCTCGACACGTCTCTCCTACGTCATTAAAGAAGGTAAACGCTATCGTTTAGTCATCTCCGATGCAGATGGTCAAAATATTCGTAATGCCATGAACAGCGGCGAGCCCATCATCTCGCCATCATGGTCGCCTGATGGTAAAAAAGTAGCTTACGTTTCTTTTGAAGATCGCAAACCAGTGATTTATGTTCACGAGCTCGCTACTGGTCGTCGCACTTCCCTATCAAACCAAAAGGGAAATAACAGCGCACCAGCTTGGTCTCCTGATGGCAAGAGACTGGCCGTATCCCTTTCTAAGGACGGCAACACTCAGATCTACGGCATCAATGCGGACGGCAGTGGCCTACACCGCCTAACTCGCGGTCGCACGATTGATACGGAGCCACAATATTCTGCCGACGGTCGCTACATCTACTTCACGAGCGATCGCGGTGGCAATCCCCAGATTTATCGCATGAGCGCTGAGGGCGAACAAGTTGAAGGCGCCAAGCGCATTACTTACAAGCAGGGTTTTGTGACCTCGCCGCGCATTTCACCAGACGGCAAGTATCTAGCTTATATCGCCAACATTGGTGGTGCTTTCCGCCTTTATATCCTCAATCTAGCAACAGGCGATTCCCAAGCGCTCACTGATGGAACTAGCGATGAGTCCCCATCCTTTGCAGCAAACGGTCGTTATGTACTCTATTCCACCAAAGTCGGCGGCAAACGAGTTTTGGCTGCTGTGTCAGTGGATGGCAATTCCAAACAAGTATTGAGCATCCCAGGATCCGATGTCCGTCAGCCATCCTGGGGTCCATTTATGGATTAAAGCTGATAAATGTATTAGGACTGACCCACTAAACGTGGGTCATAAGAAAATTTTTCAATTTTTTTAGCTTTAATCAGTTTTATATCTGGATGCAAGGGATTGATTAACACATTGCTTGCTTGTGGAATAACAACTGAAGGCACCAACAACAAAGCGCTTGCATTCGATTGCAGCCATTTCTGACCCTTCTCAATGCTGGTAGTTCCCGCTGGCAATGCATCCCAACCAACGCCAGCCGTTTTCATATTCAGCTTCTTAGCTAAATTCCATACTCTTGTTGGGATATCAATTCGTACCAGATAGCGAGTTAAGGGAAGACCTTGCGCATTGATATGCACCAGAGTTTCTAGACAAGCCAGCGCGATGGACTCCGAGGTATATAAAACGGGGGTCCCTTTTTTATTCCATCTTCCACCGGATTTTTTTGCACCCTCTCCACTAAGGTCATCTGCCTTAAACATGGGGGCATCAAGCGCAATTCTCCAAACCGCCTGAATACTCATGCGTATGCTCCAGTTTGAATTTTGGCAAGGAGATCGGAAATCATTTCTTGACCAGAAACTGTATCTAAATAGGCTGATGGCTTCTCGCCACCTAATGCCGGAGAGGGCTTTTCAAGCCAACTTGCTACCCACTTGGCAGCGTCAAAACCATCTGGGTTTCCTGACTCCGCAACCATGGACTCCACCTGCCCAACAAGCTTAGCCATGCCTATCAAACGCTCACCCTGCTCAATCGGCAGCATTTGGTTTGCGACGGATTTTTTATCGATGGTCGACCTCGGCAAATTCAAGAACTTAAATAAGGTTTCTTTTGTAATTCCCATGGAGTCAGAAATAACATTGATGTATTTAGCGGGAACCCCATCTCGAATTAACTTGATGCGCTCGATAGGTTCAACCCGATAAATAGTGGCAAAAGATAAGTCCAACTGAGTAAACCCCAATTGGGATTTATGAAGTGCTCTCGTCACAGCTTTTTTTGGGATTACGCTGGGCATATTAAATTCCTCATTTGAGGAAATATTTTAACTCATTTGAGTAAAAATGAAAGTATCTATAGCTGGTTTAGGCTACTACCCAACGCAATTTCCATTCAAATTCAGCAATCTTAAGGGCATAATATTGGCTATTAGCTTATTTAGTTACTCAGTTTGTAGGAAAAAGGACAGATCATGAAGATTTCTATCGCACGCCGTGCCGCAACACTCAGCCTTGTTGGTTTAACCGCATTATTTTTAGCTGCTTGCTCAAGCGTCAAATTGGATGACGTTGATGGCGCTAATGGTGGTGGCAGTGGTAACTTTGGTTCACAGCCTTGGAATGATCCAAGCAGCCCACTTTTCCAGCGTAGCGTGTATTTTGATTTCAACGAATACACCGTTCAAACTAAATACCAAAAACAACTTTCTGCGCATGCTAGCTTCTTAAAAGCTAATCCAAAGCAGAAGATCATCATTCAAGGCAATACCGACGAACGCGGTACAGCAGAGTACAACTTGGCTTTGGGTCAACGCCGTTCAGATGCTGTTCGTAAGTCACTCAACTTAATGGGTGTTTCTGACGACCAGATGGAAGCAGTGAGCTTTGGTAAAGAAAAACCAAAAGCTGAAGGTGATAACGAATCAGCTTGGGCAGAAAATCGCCGTGCTGACATTGTTTACATTACAAACTAATGCTTAGCCTTTCACACTCTTTTAAACAAACGCTCTCACGAGCGTTTTGTTTAAGTGCCGCTGCTCTTTGCCTGAGTGCTTCTGGCAATGCATGGGCCCTCTTTGCTGATGACGATGCACGTAAAGCAATCTTAGACTTACGTAAGTCCCTAGCGACTACGCAACTTGAATTACAAGGTCAAATCGACAAACTCAAAACGGAAAATGCCGAGCTACGTGGCAAGGTAGAAGAGCTTGAGAAACAAGGTGAAGATATTGGCACCAGTCAAAAAACCTATTACCAAGATCTTGATAACCGACTAGGTAACTTTGAGCCACACTCAGCAACTATTGAAGGCGTGAGTGGTACAGTCCAACCGGGCGAGAAAAAGGCCTACGATGATGCATTGAAGACCTTCCAATCTGGCAATCTCAAAAAGGCAGATAGCGACTTCTCTGTTTTTGCTAAGAAGTACTCCAATAGCCCTTATGCACCACTGGCACTCTTTTGGAGTGGTAATAGTAAATATGCCAATAAGGATTACGCCGGTGCGATTGCTCAGCTACAAAGCCTCATTAAGCGCTACCCAACACATCCTCGCGTTCCATCAGCCATGTTGACTCTGGGCAATGCGCAATTGGAGAGTGGCAACAAAGCAGCTGCCAAGAAAACTTTTAGCGAGATCATCAGCAAGTACCCAGATACTGAAACAGCAAAAGACGCGCAGCAACTCATCACTGCTACGAAGTAATTCAGTCACTAACGCTTCAATACTTTTTCATGTCCAAGCTATCCGCTGCTTTTCAAAAAATTGCCCCTCGCAAACCTAATGCGCCAGCAGTGATTTTGTTTTCTGGTGGATTAGATTCCAGCACCATTCTGGCGTTAGCGAAAGATCTTGGTTACGCGCCCTATGTTTTATCAGTTAGTTACGGCCAACGCCATTCTTCTGAGTTGGCTGCAGCAAAACATATCGCCAAAAAGATGGGGGTTGTGCGTCATGAGGTAGTGAATTTAGATCTCACACGTTTTGGTGGCTCCGCTTTGACTGACTCATCCATCGATATTCCGATTACTCCAGGCAAAGATCTAGAGATCCCCGTTACTTATGTTCCTGCTCGTAATACGATTTTGCTATCACTTGCTTTGGGCTGGGCAGAGTCATTAGGTGGATTAGATATTTTTTATGGTGCCAATGCCGTTGACTACTCAGGCTATCCAGACTGCCGCCCTGAATATGTTGCCTCATTTGAGACTATGGCGAACTTAGCCACTAAGGCTGGTGTAGAAGCCATCAATAATGAGAATCGCTTTCGGGTTCATGCACCCATCATCAGCATGAGCAAAGCGGAAATCATTCAGTTGGGCACCACTTTAGGTGTCGACTACTCGCAAACCGTTTCTTGCTATCAGGCGAATGATTTAGGTGAAGCTTGTGGTGAGTGTGAATCTTGCCGCCTACGGCAAGTAGGCTTCAAGCAAGCTAACTTAAGCGATCCAACGCGCTACCAAATATCGCAAAATTGAAAAATTATGCGCCCTGCTGAATCAAACTTTCAGCCGGAATTCCTAACGTAGTATGTAAATTCCAAATCATTTTTAATGTAAGCGGTCTTTTACGGTTGAGTATTTCATAGACACGATTTAATCCACCAATCATGGGTTGAAGATCTTTTGGCTTAAGCCCAGCCTGCTCCATTCTAAATTTAATAGCCTCGATTGGATCAGGGAGAGAAATCGGATAATGCTTTGCTTCATAAACCTCTACTAGCATTAGAAGAACTTCAAATCTATCCCCCTTCTTGCTACCAGGTACCGGCTCGTTATCAATCAACTGAGAAATCTCTACTAAAACGGATTTATATTCCGCATTATTGCGAATCGGTTTTAATTCCTTCATATGACCTCCATTTCAATTGTCTTGGCGTTAACCTTGTCATACTCCGCATGAGTCCCGATGAACTTAATGTAGAGAGCTCCAAAGCGATAGGCTATTGCAACAATTAAGCGGTATTTATTTCCTCTGATATTGAAAACAACTCGGTTATGGGCAATAAAACTTGCATTTCTATACTGATTCTTAATATCTTGGGGTGATTGCCAATCAGCCTTCACAGCTTCATCGTGCCAAGACTTCAAGGGTTGCTCAGCATCTTGATGTAACTTCCAAAATTGAACCAAATATTTTTTTGCAATTATTCTCACAGAAACAGTATAGTCCCAAAATGGGACTATTGGTAGTAGGGGCTTAAAACCAGCCTACTAACAAGGGCTTCCTGGAAATTACGGCTCTTATAATCTGGCCATGCCCAAAAAATTAGCAGTAAAAAAGATCCCGGCTTCCAAGTTAAACCAAGACTTTGATGGTGTTTTTGACCTTGTGAAGCTGCAGCCGATTGGTCTCACAAAGAATGGTCGAATCACCGCATATCTAATATCTGCAAGCGCCTATGAGGCGTTAATTAAAAATTTAACGAGCAATTATCAAGTTGAAGGTTTACTTAACATCCGCGCAACATAACGCGCAATTAAATCCACCTCTAGATTCACTGCCTCACCTTCCTTTAACTTGCCCAAGGTCGTGTTCTCGAGCGTATGGGGAATGATGTTGATATCTACTAAGCAAGCAGCTTGACTATCTTGCGTTTTATTGACTGTTAAGGAAACACCATTAATAACAATTGATCCCTTATATGCCAAGAATGGCGCTAATGCCTTGGGGGCTTCAATTTGCAGAAGCCAAGAACCATAAGCATCGTCAGCGACAGTTGCAAAGTGCGACACCTTGCCAACACCATCCACATGCCCACTCACCAAATGACCACCTAAGCGATCATTGAGTCGCAAGGCTTTTTCTAGATTCACTGGCCCTACTTTATCCAGACCAATCGTCTTGTTCAAAGACTCGCGCGAAATGTCTAAAGCAAAAGTAGTATTAGTCAATTCAGTGGCCGTCATACAGGCACCCTGAATCGCAATGCTGTCACCCAAAGCAACATCATCGAGATATCCAGAAGGTACCTCAACCACCAAGTGCAAGCCATCGCCTTTAGCTTGAGCACTTTTAATTTGACCAACTGCAGTAATAATTCCAGTAAACATAGTGAGATCTTAAATAGGTTTTGTAATTTTCTTGAAGTGTTATTGCTTGTTTTTATTACTTATTTTTCTTATCTGTTACTTCTTACTCAGGCGTAAACGAAGATCGGGGCCAAACAGAGCTTGATCGATGATTTGCCAATCTTGACGTTGATCCAAAGCCGTCAAGGGGGAGATGTTTGCCATACCAATGCCCTCACCCATAAAGAAGGGTGCGTAATAGAGTAAGAGCTCATCGACACAAGCTTCTCTAAGTAAAGATCCGTTTAACTTAAATCCAGCCTCGACATGGATTTCATTCATATGGCGCTCTTTTGCTAAATACGAAAAGAGTTTTGGTAAATCTACCTTGCCATTGGCGTTAGCCATGGCAATAACTTCAACACCAAGGGCCTCGAATGCTTTTGCCTTAGCTTGGCTTTCTTGAGAATCTAACGAAGCGCAAACCAAGATGACGCCTGATGCATTTAAGTTGCTCAACGCCTTTGCATTTAGTGGTGTCTCGAGCTTGGAGTCCACAATAATTCTCCAAGGCTGGCGCTTAGTCTCGATATCTCTGACGTTGAGACTTGGGTCATCCTCTTTAACGGTACCTACACCAGTCAATATGGCGCAGGCTTGAGCACGCCAATGATGACCATCCGCCCTCGCTAAAGGACCGGTAATCCATTGGCTTTGGCCATTTGGTAAAGCTGTCTTGCCGTCTAAGCTGGCAGCGATCTTCATACGAACCCAAGGCAAACATCGAGTCATCCTAGAGATGAACCCCCGGTTTAAGGCTTGAGCTTCAGATTCCAATAAACCACAACGTACATCAATGCCCGCAGCCTTTAATCGCTCAAGACCTTTACCACCAACCAAGGGGTTCGGATCCGACATCGCCACAATCACTAAGGCTGGTTTGGCCGCAATTAAGGCATCGACACAAGGCGGTGTTCTACCAGTATGGTTGCAGGGCTCAAGGGTGACATAAATCGTTGATCCAGCAGCGTCAAAACCATTAGCCTTTACATCAGCCAACGCCTGAACTTCCGCATGGGGTCCACCCACTTTTTGGGTATGTCCACGCCCAATCACTTCACCATCTTTCACAATGACGCATCCGACCCGTGGGTTGGGGTTAGATAAGTAAAGGGCATGATGAGCCTCGGCTAATGCCTGGCTCATAAATTGGTGGTCAACTAGGGCGTACATGGGTCTATTAAAACCGATTGTGGGCAGAAGCGGCAAATTTACCCGCCCTACTTGCAGGCTTTAGAGTCCTTGCTCGGATCACAAATTCTCCATCGACCTCCGCTACCCAGTATGAGATGCCGCTCGAGCCCAGAGTCTCGGTCATGACCCAATATCAGGCGGTTAGCTACAAACCCGCCTTGAGCTGTTTTGGCAGCACCAGCAGCATTAAACAAAATACCCCTATTGGATGTATGAGGGTCAATAAACTGCTTGCCCCCACCCTTGAAATACACCTTTGCAAGATCGCCTTGAGCAATCCAGTACCGCTCAATACAAGTTGATTTTGGCTGGTGATCATCACACACAGTTTTAACCACCCAACCCTCTTCCCAAAGCCCCTCTTTCAATGGAGTGATGCGTACAGGCACCCCCAACATCAATGCTTGAGCTCTTGCAAATTGAGCATGCGCAATAAAACGTCTGGCAATAATGTCAATTTCTCGAGCAGCCATTTGCTCATGCAATAGAGGTAAGGTCGATATCGCAATGATGGCGATGATCAGCACAACGGCCATCAACTCTAACAAGCTATAACCTTGATCTTGCTTATTCAAATTTCTGTCGCCAATTTACTCGTGTAGCAATATTGGTTTTTTCATCAAGGAATATGAGGACCTCTAATCTAGGCTTTGACTTGCTTGAGATCAACCAATAATTTTTTCCGGCAGACTGTGTATGACATGCCTGAGTTGGTAAGCTAGCAATGTTAGAGAGATGTTGCTCACACTCCATTAAGGACCTTTCTGCCGCAATAAATTCTTTTTGAGATTCTGCATAAGTATTGACGCTCATGACCTCAAGTGCAGCTAAGCGCTCCAACTGAATGACTAGCATAGAGAGTAGTGTCAGTAGAGATAGGACCCAGGCAACAATCATAGTAAATTCACAGCAGATTACGAGCGGTAAATATTCGCTCAAACTTCTGGTGAATGGATATGCCATCAGTCATCTCCAACTTGACCTTAAAAGCCTTGCCAGCACTAGCTGGA
>NZ_NCJB01000078.1:0-10181 GCF_002282275.1 Polynucleobacter sp. 39-46-10
GATCCCATCGAGCACAAAGTACTGCTCCATCTGGTGATCACCCTGATGAAGCAGGATTTCTGATTTTCTGAGGTCTGAGATTACTAAATGGCGCTCTAAATCAGCCATTGCTTCAGGATCCAAGCTTTTTAAAACCGAGTTTTGGCTCAGCTGCAAACGAATCAGGTTTTTTTCGGGGTGCTTGTCTAATACTGTCATGAATCCTTAATCCTAGAAACTATATTGTAGGCTTTTTTGACCCTTTAAGCCGACCAAGATCCAGCCTATGATAGTATTTCGGGGTCGTGGTGCTTTATTGCAGTGCAATAAAGTTAAACGGGAAACACTAAACGTGTGCTGCCCCCGCAACGGTAAGTAAATACACCCTAACTTCAAAGTGAAGGTGTCAGGAGTCTGAGTAAGCCACTGTGCGCGTCAATTGCATGGGAAGGCCAGATTCTGAGATTTACTAGCCCGGATACCGGCCAAGACAAGTGGAATTTTGCGGACGGGGATCTTCGCGCGCTGATGAAGCATCCCCAGCCAAGCAGGCAGGATGTCCAATTGACGCCCGAACTCTCAAAACGTGGAATTCTGTTCGACCCAGCTTACGGGGAAGTGAGCCAGGTGATTCGAAGGCAGAAAGTTCATCATGAAGCAGCAGTTCAGCAGCAAAACACTAGTCGCCCTATTTTGCGGCGCAGCAATAGCAGCCAACACATCAGTCTTTGCTCAAAGCAATTCCACGGTTTCGGTAACCAACTCACCCAATCCTGAAAATCCGATTATCGTTACCGCCAATCGCGCCCCAACATTGGCAAATAACGTCTTGGCTGACTACGACTACATCGGGCCAGAGGAAATTGAGCAGGCTGGTCAAACTACCTTAGCGCAACTCCTTCAAAGACAAAGAGGTATTGAAATCACCTCTGGTATTGGGGCTGGCGGCTCCAGCGCAAGTGTATTTCTGCGCGGGGCATCAAACGGCCAAAGTATTGTGCTGATTGATGGCGTGCGATCAGATTCAGCACTGAATGGCGGCCCAACATGGGAATCCATACCACTGCCATTAATTGATCACATTGAAATCATTTTTGGCCCCCAAAGTAGTCTCTATGGAGCAGATGCTATTGGTGGCGTGGTTCAAATTTTTACCAAGGAAGGCTCAGGTCCAGCAAAAGTCAGTGTCTCAACTGGCTACGGAACCTATGGAACGAGTGTTAGCGATGCAAGCATCTATGGCTCAACCGAAGGCGAACAAAAGATTCGTTATTCCCTTGGCGTTAGTCAGACTTTATCAACCGGCTACAACACAATTGCCAGCAATAATCCGTTCGCATTGACGTCAATGAAAACAGGTTATGTACAAGATGCGGTTACCGGAAAACTTTCCCAAGAGTGGCGTAAGGGACAGACGATTGGCATTCAGATGCTCCAGAGTCGACTAAACAACCAATCACCTGGATTTAATGCTGGCGACTTTAGTAATAATGGAACTTATAGCGCTTGTTCAAATACACCACCGTATGGTCCTTGTGGAGCCCCCGGCCCACAGCAGGCACAAACTAATATTGCGCAACTGGGCACTTACAGCATTTACTCCAAAAATCAAATTACGGATCACTGGAAAAGTTTTTTACAGGCATCTCTCTCAAATAACAATGGTCAAGTTTCACAAGATCAAACACCCTTTAGCCCTGCATATAGCCCCATCACAAAAACGAAACAAAATATCTACACATGGCAAAACGATATTGCGATTGGGTCTGACTTATTACAACTTCTTGGAGAGCGTCGGACGCAAAGTGTAGATAGCTCTCAATACAACGGATATGTTTATCCATACACAAATCTTGAGAGCTTTAGTCAGAGTCGGAACACTAATTCAGTTGCAGGTTCCTACCAGCTTAAGCGTGGTGCGCACTTAGCCAACCTATCCATCCGCAATGACAGTATTACTGGATACGGCCCGCAAACAACAGGGGGCGTGGCTTATGGATACTTTTTCACCAAGCAATTACGCGCAAATATTAACTATGGGACTGGCTTTAGAGCGCCAACCTTTAATGACCTCTATTACCCTGGATACGGCAACCCAAACCTTGCGCCTGAAAAAAGCAAAAATACTGAACTTGGATTGCACTATGATACCGAACGCTATGACGCTCATCTCGTAGGCTATAACAACACTATCAATAACCTGATTCAATATGGGAGTGTTAACTGTCCGCTATCAACACTATACGGCTGCGCCTCCAACGTTTCCGTTGCAAAAATTAGTGGTGTATCGATTGGGGGAGGCACTCGCCTTGGAAACTTCACACTGAAAGGTTCGATTGATCAACAGAGTCCAATCAATCAAACAACTGACCAAGTACTGGCTAAGCGAGCCCGCACGTTTGGCAACGCTTCTATTGAATACACTCACAATAAGTTGATTAGCGGAATCGGTGGCACTTTTTCCGGACAGCGCACTGACATCTCCGGAACCGATGCTACAAGCGGCAATGCCTATAACGGAGCAATGGGTGGATATTCGATCTTCAACCTCTACTCAAGCTATGAGATTGAGCAAAATTTGACCATCTTTGCACGTTGGAACAATATGCTGAATAAGCAATATCAACTCACGTACGGTTACAACACTCCCGGCTCCAACATCTTTGCTGGTATTCGCTACGCAATGAAGTAATTGATGGGAATATTGATGACACTCTCGACCCGCACCCGCTATTTAGTGGTCGGGGTCACTGTATTTCTTTTGGGATTTTCCTTGGCAGTTTTTGCTGCGCCCGTTTCACCAGTTGATGACCGTGGAATCACTGTGATTTTTGAGAAACCCCCTCAGCGCATCATAAGCCTGCTACCTTCAATCACCGAATCGGTATGTGCTCTGGGCAAATGCAGCGCTTTAGTTGGGGTAGATCGATTCTCAAATTGGCCGAGATCAATTCAAGAATTACCCAAACTTGGAGGAATGGGCGACATTAACATTGAACGCATTGTGCAGCTCAGACCTGATGTTGTTCTGCTAGAAAAAGCCTCGCCCGTAATTGCACGTCTAAATGAATTGGGCGTTAAAACTTTTGCCTTAGATGTGAAGTCTATGAGCGATGAGAAAAGGGCTCTTCAGAAACTAGATGTGATACTGGGAATATCAGAAAGCCCGCGCGTGTGGAATCAAATTGAAAAAGAAATCATGCGCGCTAACAAGCAGCTATCTGTGGGCAATCAAGACATTCGCGTTTACTTTGAAGTGAATCCCGCACCCTTTGCGGCTGGCAGCACTTCTTTTATTGGGGAAATCCTGACTCAAATAGGCTTGCTGAATATCATTCCAAAATCGCTTGGGCCATTTCCAAAAATCAATCCTGAGTTTGTGGTGCAGGCTAAGCCTGATGTCATTCTCCTGACTGAATCAACCATTGCTGACGTTCAGAAACGCCCAGGGTGGAGCTCCATTCCAGCAGTCTCTAAGAACCGAATTTGTATATTTACCGGCGATCAAAATGATATCTTGGTACGTCCCGGTCCGCGCATGGGAGAAGCGGCACTTATTATTTCTCAATGCATACAAGAGAAGATGTCATCATCTCGGTAATGCAAAAGAATCATTTCCTTGGCAAGTTATCAAGCCTCCTCATTCTGAGTGCGGTCTTGGTGTTTCTTGGAACCCTACTCGGAAGCATGGGTGCCAGCTGGAACATGTCGACATCTGATCAAACCGTTTTATTTGATATTCGACTACCACGATCATTAGGGGCTTACCTTGCTGGCGCTTTATTAGGGCTGGCTGGTGGTATTGCGCAGAGCCTCTTTCGCAATCCCTTGGCGGACCCATACCTACTTGGCAGCGCATCGGGTGCATTACTTGGGGTTGGGAGCATTCTTTGCTTTGCCTATCTTGGTAATTCTTGGTTAGAGATTATTGGCCTCAATGGCGGCGCTTTTCTGGGAGCCTTGATTGGTGTTCTGGCCTCCCTTCTTTTGGCTGGTGGCTACCGCAGCTCCTTGCGACTCTTATTATCTGGCGTAGTGATCAGTGTGATCCTCGGCGCAGCGAACTCCTTATTCACATTCATCCGCCCTGACCTATTCCAAAGCATTCAATCTTTTATGCTGGGCAATACAGCTCTTCTAAATTGGTCTGGCGTTACGGTCATGGCTATTGCTTTAGTGGCTTGCTTACTCATCGCCCTCATCATTAGCCCTGTATTGGATGCACTCTCTCTTGGCGAAAATACTGCACGTACTTTAGGCTTGCCATTGGATCAATTACGTCTCGTATTGATTGGCATTCTTGCTCTTGCAACTGGTTGCGCTGTTGCACAAACTGGCCTAGTGGCCTTTGTTGGGCTTGCAGCGCCCCACTTAGTCAGAAAGTTTTCTGGCGGACGGCAACGGGTACAGATTTTATTCTCCTGCCTAGGTGGCGGAATCTTATTACTTAGCTCTGACCTGCTTGCGCGCACCCTCTTTGCACCGATTGAAATTCCCGTTGGCGTTGTGACCGCAGTCTTAGGCGGACTATATCTACTAGCCCTACTCAGGGGAAGCTCTCATGGGGTGCGCTCATGAAAATGCATCAGCTCAGTGTCTATAGGGGACCCTGCGCCATTCTTTCTGACCTGAATATAGATATTCCACGAGGAAAGTGGACGAGCATTATTGGGCCCAATGGCGCAGGAAAATCATCGCTCTTGCAGGCGATGGCGGGTTTATTAAGGCGGGATGGCTTAATCACTATCGATGAGGTCAATCTATCTGAGTTTTCCTCTAGAGAGCTTGCAAAGAAAATGGCTTGGCTCGATCAAGGCTCGAGTAATTCAGAAGAGTTTGATGACTCCCTCAGTGCTTATGACACAGTCATGCTTGGGCGCATCCCACATCAAGGATGGCTGCACCTGCCCTCGGATGCCGATCACCTTTCGGTCGAAAGCGCTATGCAACAGACTGATGCTTGGCATTTTCGTCATCGGCCCTTACAGCAACTCTCTGGAGGGGAGCGTCAGCGAGTTCTCCTAGCACGTCTGCTTGCCGTGGATTCAGACATTCTTCTCATGGACGAGCCGCTGGCTAATTTAGATCCACCCCACCAAGCTGATTTTTTAAAATGGCAAGGCAACTTACTATCCCAAGGCAAAACCCTAGTGACAGTTTTGCATGAAATTCATTTTGCGCTCCGTGCCGACCATTTGGTGATGCTAAGCGAAGGCAAAGTGCATTTTCAGGGGTCCAGCCAAGACCCTAGAACTCATCAAGCCCTAGTTGAACTATTTGACGGCCGTATTCGCCTAGAACAGCTGGGGCATGATTGGGTGGCTTTACCCAATTAAGCCTAAAGCCAGGAGTTTCACAAAGCGTTTTGCTAAGGCTACAATGCCCATATGACCGAGTACGCCCCTCATGTCCAAAGTGACTCAACCCAAACTGATCCGACAGCCGAATCATTGCAGAGGCTATCTCACAAAATTCAGCTGATTTCAGATGCTGTGAAAGCGTTGCACCAAGATCGCAATCAGCTTGAGACCAAGATTGAGGATGCCCAAAAGCGAATTCAACATATTTTGAGTCGTCTGCCAGAACAGACTGATGGACGTCAAATGAACTTGCTCGGCGAACCCGTGACACCACCCAACCCAGAGGATGACAATGAGCCAACAACGCATTGAAGTAACCCTCGCCGGTCAAAAAATTACCTTAGCCACTAGCGCTGAACATGAGCCCTTGCTTCGTGCGGCCTGCTCCTTGGTGGATGAACAAATTCAGCTAGCAATCAATGGTGGCAATCGCAGTATTGAACGTGCGAGCATGATGGCCGCACTAAAGATCGCAGGCGACCTCATCAAATTGCAAGCTACACCTCAACAAGCGCCTGTGCAAAGCGCTTCATTAAACTCTGACCCAGAGGAAATCGCTCGCCTCCAGAGGGAAATTCATTCCCTGGAAGATCAAGTAGATGCTCTGATGCAAACCCTTTCCCTGCCTGGTTCGCCAAGGCCAATAGTTCCTTGAACCGATGCGCAAGCATCAGGAACGATCTTTACACTGTGGGCGTGAGCGTTTCGAATCTTCACAGTGGCAGCTTCGCGCTGTTCACTCCCTGGAGTTCTTAATGCACCCGAAACAGAGTAGCCGTTCCACCTTGAACCTTAGGGTTCAGGATGACGGCCTAGCGGCCAAGGCGGGGAATTCATGTCACTAATTGATATTGGAATGTTGATACTATGCGGAAGTATCGCGGGCTTTCTTGCGGGACTGCTTGGTATTGGCGGCGGGATGATTTTGGTTCCCTTCATGATTGTGGTCTTCAATCATTTAGGATTTGGTCAAAATATCATCGTACATATGGCGATTGCCACCGGCATGGCAACTATTCTTTTTACAACTACCTCAGCTATCTGGGCACATCACAAACACAACTCGATCGATTGGAAGTTGGTGGCATCACTCAGTCCAGGCCTAGTGATTGGCAGTCTTGTTGGTGGCAGCGAAATCTTTGAGGCAATTGACACTTCTTGGTTATCCCTGTTCTTCGCTATTTTTATTGTGTACACCTCGATCCAAATGATCATCAATAAAAAACCTACAGCCGGGCGAGAGTTGCCGGGCGCTCTGGGTCTTTTTTCATTTGGAGCATTTACGGGCGTAATTGCAAGTCTGGTTGGAGCGGGCGGAGCTTTTATTACAGTTCCATTTATGCTTTGGTGCAATGTAAAACCGCACACTGCGATGGCAAGCTCTTCTGGCCTAGGATTTCCGATCGCTGCTGCAGCAACAATCGGCTACATGTATGGCAGCTGGGGCAATCCCAATCTTCCAGAAGGATCTTTGGGATTTGTATATGTTCCAGCGGTGCTCTGCATTGTGGCGGTCAGTATATTCACCGCTCCACTCGGTGCAAAAATGGCCAGGAAACTTAATGTAGCTCAACTCAAACGCATCTTTGGTGTGATGCTATTTATGCTTGCAGCCTTCATGTTTAATGAAAGCCGCAAGGCATTTGGTTTTTAGAAAATCGTCTTGCAGTTCTTAGTTGGTATATTGCTGACGCAGAATATTTTTTTGAACTTTACCCATTGCATTACGAGGTAAGTCAGAAACAATTTCCAGACGCTTTGGAATCTTGAAGTTCGCAATCTGCGTTTTGAGTGCAGCGATCATGGCTTGTGCATCTAGCTTGGCACCTGCTTTTGGTACAACCACTGCCATTACTGCCTCACCAAAATCTGGATGCGGAATACCAATCACAGCACTCTCATCTACGCCATCCATGTCATCGATAAAGCTTTCGATTTCTTTTTGATAAACGTTATAGCCACCAGAAATAATTAAGTCCTTGCTGCGTCCAACAATACAAAGGTAGTCCTTGGGTGCTTTACCACCATTGGCATCGCCACCCCAACGACCAACGTCACCAGTTTTAAACCAGCCGTCTTTGGTAAATTCTTCTGCAGTTTTCTCTGGCATGCGCCAGTAGCCCTTGAATATATTTGGGCCTTTAACTTGGATACTACCGATTTCATCAACACCACAAGGTTTATTGTTTTCATTAACCACGCGCACCTTCACACCTGGCAAAGGTAAACCGACTGATCCGCCTACACGATTTCCTTTGTATGGGTTGGAGACCAACATCACAGTCTCGCTCATGCCATAGCGCTCAAGAATCGGTTGACCAATCACCTCTTTAAAAGTATTGAACGTTTCGGTGAGCAAAGGAGCTGAACCAGAAACAAATAAGCGCATATTGCGCGTGACGCTCTTATTAAAGTTTTTATCTGCAAGCAAGCGTACATAGAACGTTGGCACACCCATCATTACAGTGGAATTGGGCATGTGATGAATTAGTTGCGCAGTATCTAAACGCGGCAACCAAATCATTTTGCTACCGTTAATTAACGCACCATGAGCAGCTACAAACAAACCGTGGACATGAAAGATTGGCAAAGCATGTAATAGAACATCACCTTTTTTCCAGCCCCAAAACTTCTGCAGCACCTGTGCATTACTACCCAAGTTCTTGTGGGTCAGCATCGCACCTTTACTGCGACCGGTTGTACCGGAGGTATACAAAATAGCAGCTAAATCATCATCTTTTACGGCAACGGTTTTGAATTTATCACTTTGACCAGCTGCACGATCAAGCAAAGTACCCTTACGATCTTCATCCAAAGTAAATACGTGTTTAGTGCCAGCCTGAAAAGCAACCTTCGACACCCAAGAGAAATTCTTGCTGCTACAAACCACGACTGCTGGCTCAGCATTCTCGAGAAAATATTGAATTTCCGCCGCTTGATAGGCTGTGTTCAGAGGTAGGTAAACGTAGCCTGCCTTGATAGTGGCAAGATAAAGAAAAAGGGCCTCTGGAGATTTCTCAACCTGAACTGCAACCCTTGATCCAGTGGGTAACTTGAGGCTCTTAAGCAAATTTGCCATCTTGTTAGTTGCATGCTCTAAATCACTCCAGGAGTAATAAAGTCCATCATGCGTTTCAAGTGCACATGCTTGCTTATCTTTTGGAAAACCCTTTTCCAATAAGGAATATAAATTCATTCGAGCCTCAAATACCAATACATTAAATGCTTAATTAATCTAACGAAGCACCAGATTTCTTAACCACGCTAGACCAACGAACTACGTCAGCATTCACTTGCTTACCAAATGCTTCACCATAGAGACTCGGTATTTCAGAACCATTTTTCTCCCAGATTGCTTTGATCTTTGGTGAATTTAAGGCCTTCTGCACTTCAACAATCATCTTGTCAACGATAGGTTTTGGAGTGCCTGCTGGAGCAAACATAGAGTACCAAGTTGAAACTACGTAGTCAGGCAAACCAGCCTCTTGGAATGTTGGCACGCTTGGAATCGCTGGAGAGCGCTTGTTTGCTGCCACGGCGATCGCCACCAATTTACCGGCATTAATTTGTGGGGCAGATGTAGCAAGGCCATCAAATTCCAAATCGACTTGACCTGCTAACAAGTCATTCATTGCTGGGCCAGCACCACGGTAAGGGATGTGAGTAATAAAGGTACCAGTCTGAATCTTGAATAACTCACCGGCTAAGTGGTGAACAGTGCCACTACCTGCGCTAGCAAAATTATATTTACCAGGATTCTTCTTCATGAGGTCAATAAACTCTTTAGCATTGCGTGCACTTACGCGCTGTGGATTAACCACCAAAACTTGAGGCACGTTTGCCAACATAGCTACAGGAATAAAACTCTTTTGAATGTCGTAATCTAAGTTTTTATACATTGAGGGTGCAATCGTATGATGTGTCGCACCAATAAACCAAGTGTATCCATCAGGAGCCGCCTTCGCCGCAACTGAGGCACCAACAGTACCACCTGCTCCGCCACGATTATCGATAACAAATTGCTTACCGAGCTGCTCTGTTAATTGAGCCGCCAAAGGCCTGGCGAACGCATCGGTTCCGCCACCCGCTGGGAACGGATTTAAAAAGGTAACTGGCTTAGTCGGCCATTCTTGCGCCATTACTGCTAGCGGTGCCGCACAAAGTAGAAATAGTGATTTCTTTAAAGTGCTTACAGAAAAAAGTGATGCTCTGGTTTTTTGATTAAACATCTTTATCTCCTTTTGTATCAACCTAATGATTGACTTCGTTTTTATAAATACAGCACCCATTCTAAGGGCACTTAACACTTACTGCAAAAGTCTATACAAGGGAAAACACTAGGGTGCCATCAGGCGGCCTACGGCTCTGGAGTAGACGATTTCTCCATTAGCAAAACGCTCGTGGTTGTCCTCTACGCTTCCCAAGTCATAAAGATAGTTCACCATTAGCCCAGCGGATTGACGCAATCCTTTGCGCGATAAATCCCCTGCCCAGTTCACCAAGTGCAACTTGGCGCCATTGCCTAGATGAAACTTTGCTACTGGATTGCCGTCGCGCCCAGTAGAGGCAAGCCCCAAATACATACTGGCCAAACTTAATAAAGCAGCCTTCTCCTCTTCTGAGGCGAGATCTGGGTGCCAACCACCCGTCAATCGCTCGCTCCAAGACTGGCTCTCAAGCTTTAAGACTGCTAGTGCAGCATCGCGCGCTAACTTGAGGTTTGGCTTCAATCTCTCACCTGGAACACCTTCGCCTAAATGAGCGCCTGCAGCAACCCAATCCATAAATCCCGGAATAGGCGATAAGGTCACAAAGGTTTTGATTCCAGGGAATTCGGCATGT
>NZ_NCJB01000456.1:0-1511 GCF_002282275.1 Polynucleobacter sp. 39-46-10
ATCGTGAATGACTTGCATCGTGCGGCTGGACGCTCTGGCGTAGGCGCGGTGATGGGCAGTAAGAACTTAAAAGCAGTTGCAGTTCGAGGCACAAAAGGTGTCGGCAATATTAAAAATCCTAAAGCCTTTATGGAAGCAACCCGTGCTGGCAAAGCAGTTTTAGCTGGCAATGGTGTGACGGGAGAGGGCTTGCCTACCTATGGAACACAAGTCTTAATGAATGTGATTAATGAAGTTGGTGCATTGCCAACCCGCAATCATCAAGATGTTCAGTTTGATGGCGCTAAGGATATTTCTGCTGAGGCGATGGCTACCCCACGTACTTCAGATGGGAAGACCCATCTAGTGACGAATCAAGCTTGCTTTGCATGTACTATCGCCTGTGGACGTATCTCAAAAATTGATGAGACACATTTTTCAATTGAGAATAAACCCCAGTATATGAACGCCTCAGGTGGCTTGGAGTATGAGGCTGCTTGGGCCTTGGGTGCTGCAAATGGCGTAAACGATTTAGAAGCATTGCAGTTTGCCAACATGTTGTGCAATGAGGATGGGTTTGATCCGATCTCTTTTGGTGCAACCGTGGGCGCTGTGATGGAAATGTATGAAATGGGCGTCCTAACAAAAGAGCAGCTTGGTATCGAGGCACCATTTGGTTCTGCTAAAGCGCTGTGTTATTTCGCGGAAATTACTGCAAATGGTATTGGCTTTGGAAAAGAGCTTGGGCTTGGTTCTGCGCGTTTGACTAAAAAATATGGGCAGCCAGACCTCTCTATGAGCGTCAAGGGTCAAGAGTTTCCTGCATATGATGGGCGTGTGATTCAGGGTATTGGCTTGGCTTATGCAACTTCAAACCGCGGCGCATGTCACTTACGCGGTTACACGATTGCCTCTGAGGTTTTAGGTATTCCAGTAAAGACTGAACCAGCAGATACGCAAGGCAAGCCAGAGTTGGTCAAGGCATTCCAAGATGCAACTGCTGCATTTGACTCGGCAGGGATTTGTATTTTTACTAGCTTCGCTTGGACGCTTGCCGATGTAGCCCCACAGTTGCAGGCTGCATGTGGCGATGAATTTACGGTAGAGAACTTGACTACGATTGGTGAGCGTATTTGGAATATGGAACGCGACTTTAATAATCGTGCCGGCTTTACTAGCAAAGACGATAAATTACCGAAGCGCTTGATGACAGAAGCTGCAAAAACTGGTCCAGGCAAGGGTGCTGTGAGTGGTTTAGATAAGATGCTCCCTGAGTACTATAAGATCCGTGGCTGGGATCCTGAGGGTCGTCCGAGTGCGGAAACACTTAAGCGTCTTGGACTGTAAGATCTTTTAGATGAAGCACCTTATTTTAGGAAATGGTCCTGCGGGCGTGATTGCCGCAGAGACTATTCGCAAACGCGCACCCTCTGATCAAATTATCATGATCGGTTCTGAGGATGTGCCGCCTTACTCGCGGATGGCAATTCCTTATTTATTAATGGGAAACATTCAAGAGTCAGGGACTTATT
>NZ_NCJB01000457.1:0-1510 GCF_002282275.1 Polynucleobacter sp. 39-46-10
AAGGGATGTCTTGAAGGCCGTTTTGATGCGATGATAACCGCGCCTATACAAAAGAGTGTTATCAACGAAGGCAATGTTTCAAGTGACGACTTATTTACTGGACATACTGAATATCTAGCTCAGCTTTGCCATCAAGAGCATGTTGTCATGATGTTATGCGCAACATTACCATCAGGTTTTTTAGGTTTGCAGAAAAGTCGCGACCTCCGAGTGGCTTTAGTTACAACCCATTTACCTTTGAGAGAAGTTCCCGGAGCGTTAAATCAACAGCATCTTTTGGAAACGATTCAGATTGTCGATCAGGACTTGCGGACAAAATTTAGCATTGCTAAGCCTGTGATTCGGGTGGCAGGACTTAATCCTCATGCAGGTGAATCAGGCTACCTCGGTCGTGAAGAAATTGATGTCATTGAACCTGCTATCAAAGCTGCTAAAGATCTAGGCATTCAGGTGAGCGGCCCTTATCCTGGTGATACGATGTTTGATGCTAAAGCCTTAGATAGCGTAGATGCGTTTATTGCGATGTATCACGATCAGGGTCTGGCGCCTTTTAAGTTTGTGAGCTTTGGTGGTGGAGTGAATGTCACCTTAGGCTTGCCGGTTATCCGGACTTCAGTAGATCATGGCACAGCTCTAGACCTTGCTGGTAAGGGTTTAGCTGACTCAGGTAGCATGTTGGAGGCTTTGCGACTTGCCTATCAATTGGCAGTAAATATCAAGAGCAAAAAGAATTTAAAAACATGACGCATCGCGCTCGTAAACGATTTGGCCAAAATTTTCTGCAGGATTCTGGAGTAATTTACTCCATTATTGCTGCGATCAATCCTAGTGAAAATATGCATGTGATTGAGATCGGTCCCGGCCTTGGCGCACTGACAATACCTTTATTAAATAACCTAGATCATTTAGACCTTCTAGAGATTGATCGAGACTTAGTCTCGTACTGGAATCAAGAGAATCTCAAGGGCCTCAATGTCATCGAGGGAGATGCACTCAAGTTTGATTTCCTCGAATGGGCAAACTCGCGTCCAGCTAATAGTGGCCTGTGTAAGGTAGTTGGTAACTTGCCTTACAACATTTCCTCCCCATTACTCTTTCATCTTGTTTCTGCTGCCCATGCGATTGATGAGCAGGTATTCATGCTCCAAGCTGAAGTGGTTGAGCGTATGGTCTCTAAGGCTGGCGGTTCTGAGTTCAGTCGACTATCCGTCATGTTGCAAGCTCGCTACGATATGGAGCAAGTTTTAGAAGTCCCGCCCGAAGCTTTCGACCCACAACCCAAAGTCAATTCAGCGGTCGTACGCATGATTCCGCGACGGGATTTCAACTTAAGTGATCCGCAGTGGCATACCTTGGAAAAAGTCGTGGCCGCAGCGTTTTCTCAGAGAAGAAAAATGCTACGCACCAATCTATCGGCTTTTGCAGATCGACTCTCTCTCTCTGAATCTGGATTAAAAGCGCGTGCTCAGGATATTCCGGTGGGGCGCTATATTGAGTCGGCTCAAACTTT
>NZ_NCJB01000079.1:0-10115 GCF_002282275.1 Polynucleobacter sp. 39-46-10
CCCGATGCAATGGGTTTGGGATTGAAATTTACCGCAGGCGAAGGCCCTAGTTTTGATCACCCTCTTCGCACTGAAGAGGCGGTCAAGAAATTACGTGTTGCTGATATGGATCAGCTCAAATATGTTTTTGATGCTGTATCTGAAATTCGTAAAGCATTAATTCAAGACGGTAAGCAGCGCGTGCCATTGATTGGTTTCTCTGGAAGCCCCTGGACATTGGCTTGCTACATGATTGACGGTTCAGGTTCGGACGATTTTCGTCATGCAAAGACCATGATGTTTAGCCGCCCTGATTTGCTCGAACATATTCTTGAGATTAATGTGCAGTCGGTTGCCGCTTACTTAATTGAGCAGGTAAAAGCTGGTGCACAAGCATTGATGATTTTTGATACCTGGGGAGGCTTACTTCCTGATGGTTGGTATCAGCGCATGTCATTGGCAGCAATGCAAAAAGTGATTGCATTGCTTCCGCGTGAACATGAGAGTCGCAAGATACCAGTCATTATGTTCACTAAGGGTGGCGGTATTTGGCTAAATGATATGGCTCAAGTTGGGGCGGATGTCATCGCGATCGACTGGACCATGCGATTAAGTCGAGCTCGCAAGCAACTGTTAGAAATTAACAAGCCCTTGGCTTTACAGGGTAATTTAGACCCGCTCCTTTTATTTTCAGAGCCCAAGCAGATCGCTTCCGCTGCCGAAGGTCTTTTGGACGACTTAGCTAGTGCCCCGGCATTAAAACCCGGACTGCATGCGCTCGATGGACATATCTTTAATCTGGGTCACGGCATCAATCAATTTACCCCACCCGAAAGTGTGGCGGCTCTCTCTGAGACGGTAATCGCTAAGTCAAAAGCCCTGCGGGCAGTGCAATAAGCACAAGTAATTGCTAACTTTAGCCAATATTTCGGCAAAAGTTATGCACAGAAATGTGCAAAATTATAAATACAGTGAGATTCGGGAGAATTATAAACTTTCACCTTTAGTAATCAATGTAACTTACTGATTACTAAAGACAATATAGAAAATGCTAATTTTCTATACAAGATGATGCTCCTATAGAATGGCTATAGGAATATTAAAGAACAAATGATATCCACAGACTTATCCACAGGATAAGGTGAAAAATTTGCAAAATGACGCTTAAACCCATTGTTGTTCAGGTAGTGATTGATAAGCCCTTAGCTCAGGGCTTTGATTACCTATGGGATGCTGAAAAATTAGGCAAATTACCAGAGATAGGCAATGTGGTTGAGGTGCCCTTTGCAAGGACGATGGAAATTGGGCTTGTAATAAAAGTGAGCAATCACTCTGATTACGAGATAGAAAAACTCAAATCTGTTAATCGACTCGCCCCACTTCCAGTCTTCGATCCTGCACTATTGCGGCTGATGAATTTTGCAAGCCAGTATTACATCCATGCGCTTGGTGAAACCATCTTGCCAGTTATTCCACAGATGTGGAAAAAAGCAGTTAACTGGGAAAAAATTCCAGAAAAAATAGAGTCAGCAGAAAAGAAGAGTAAGAAAAAGATTGATACCGTAGTGGAAGGATTGATCACCCAAGATCAATTAAATCCAAATCAAAAGATTGCCTTGCAAGCATTATTGGCAGACGGTGAAAAAGAAAATCAATTTAGAGTGATCTTGTTGCAGGGTCAAACGGGGAGCGGAAAGACTGCAGTCTTTCTCAATTGGCTGGCAAGCGTCTTAAGTGATGAAAGCGCGCAAGTACTTTTGTTGGTGCCGGAAATTAATTTGACGCCGCAATTAGAGCGACGTGTAATAGCCTATTTTCCAAATAAAAAAATGGCGGTATTACATAGCGGTGTAAGTGAAAAGAAAAGAGGCATTGCTTGGTATGAGGCAATGACAGGCAATGCGCAGATTATTTTAGGAACGCGATTGGCGGCGTTAACGCCAATGCCAAAATTGCGCGCTATCGTAGTGGATGAGGAGCATGATCCATCGTATAAGCAACAAGATGGAACGCGCTACTCTGCAAGAGATTTAGCAATATGGCGGGCTCATGACGAAAAAATTCCGATTCTCCTGTCTTCAGCTACGCCATCGCTAGAAACCTGGTTAGCAGCTCAATCAGGCCGCTATGAATATATTCGATTGGATCAGCGTGCACAGGGTGCAAGCCTACCCAAGGTACATTTAATTAATACGCGTGACCCACAAAATCAATTTAGCCCGGGTGATATTGGTGTCCCCAAGCAAAAGAGCCTCATTACAAAAACACTTGCGAATGCTATTACCAAGTCACTTTCGGAAAAAAAGCAGAGTCTTATTTTGATTAATCGCCGAGGCTATGCTCCGGTGCTCAGTTGCTCAGCATGTAATTGGCTATCAAAATGCACTCAATGCTCAACCTATACTGTGATGCATAAAGCGGGAGCCTTGGGGCGACGACCAGTATTAAGTTGTCACCATTGTGGTTTGGTAAAGCCGATCCCACAATTTTGCCCGGACTGTGGAAATGCAGATTTAAAAACACTTGGCCATGGCACCCAAAAGCTAGAGGATGCTATCGAAGAAATGTGGCCAAAAGCTAGGGTTTTGCGTGTGGATACAGACTCCAGTAGAAAGAGTAAAGGAGCAGAGGCACTCTTTCAGGAGATACATGATGGCAATGTAGATATTGTTGTTGGCACCCAAATGATTGCAAAGGGACACGACTATCAGAACATTGGATTGGTCGCAGTATTAGATGCAGATAGTCGACTCTATGCGGCAGACTTTAGAGCCCCTGAAAGATTATTTGCACAGCTAGTTCAAGTTGCTGGACGCGCAGGAAGATCTAGTGCTAACGGTGAAGCTAGTGGCGATATTTATATCGAGACACAGTACCCAGAGTCGCCAGTATTTCAGTATTTATTGAGACATGACATTGATGGATTTTTAGCATTTACTGCTGGTGAGCGTGAGGAGGCAAAGTTACCGCCCTACTCTTATCAGGCCCTTATTCACGCTGAGGGTAAAAGCCTCGATAAGGCGATTCAGTTTTTGAATGAACTGAAGTCTCGCATGAAAAATAGAGGCATGATTACAAAAGAGCTGAAGGTCTATGACCCTGTACCAAAGCCCGTCATGAGAGTTGCTGGTGCAGAGCGCGCCCAATTACTAATTGAGTCGGGTAATCGCAAGGCGCTACAAGAAGCGCTTGAAATGATTGATCAAGAGCTGCGTCACGACTCCACTGGAAGAATCAGCAAAGAATCGCGCATTCGTTGGCTAGTAGAGCGCGATCCGATTGCTATTTAAGCGCCAGGGCCAGATTCGTATTGAGCAAGAGGCATCAACGAGTTGAGATCCACGCTCAATGATTCTGATGATATCGGTTTAATTTTAAAAAGCCAAACTGCATAAGGTTTTTCATTCACCACTTCAGGGCTGACATCCATCTCTTCATTAATGGCAACTACCTCGCCGCTTATGGGCGCATGAATATCGCTCGCCGCCTTAACAGACTCAATTGCAGCAATAGCCTCACCTTGTTTCACTTTCCGACCAATTTCTGGCGCTTGAAAAAACATGACGTCACCCAATGCTTCTTGTGCATGATTGCTAATACCTACCCATACTAGCCCATCCTCTTCGATGCTGGCCCACTCATGCGTTTCTGCAAATTTAAATGTATCTTGAGTTTTCATTGTTTATCCTGTGAGATGTATTCTAGCGTCTTTGCCATAAACTAGTGACCAATTACTTTAAGCCTTTTTATTTATGCCGATCGAATTGGGAATTGTTCCCGTTACCCCCTTCGAGCAAAACTGTTCGGTCTTGGTTTGCCAAGAAACTGGTGATGCAGCAGTAGTTGATCCAGGCGGCAATATAGATAAGATCTTGGAAGCTGTGCAACAAATGGGCGGCACCGTTAAAAAGATTTTGTTAACCCATGGCCATCTTGATCATTGTGCTGCGGCCAAGGACTTAGCCGATCAATTAGGGGTGCCGATTGAGGGCCCACAAATCGACGAGCAGTTTTGGTTGGATCAACTGCCTGAGCAAACTGCCCGGTTTGGATTTGAAAATGCAAAAGCATTCGTGCCAACTCGCTGGTTGGAGGATGGCGATCATGTACAGGTTGGTAATGTTGATTTTAAGGTTTTGCATTGCCCTGGCCACACACCCGGCCATGTAGTGTTCTTTGATAAAGAAGATCGTTTGGCTTTGGTGGGCGATGTACTTTTTGCAGGCTCGATTGGAAGAACTGATTTTCCTCGCGGCAACCACGCAGATTTAATTAATGCAATTAAGACAAAATTATGGCCATTAGGAGATGACGTACAGTTTGTTCCTGGTCATGGGCCTATGTCGACATTTGGCAAGGAACGCCAAACAAATCACTACGTTAAGGATTGATCAAGTCTGAGCGTGCGAAGTTGAATCGAAAAATTAGGTTTTTGCTGAACCGGTACGATGTGTGCGGTTATATAAACAGCTTGCACAAATCCAGCGTTGCTTTCGGTTGCTTGTCGGAATCCAGGTGCCACCTTCCAGACGCTTTTCGCGACTGCAAGAAGAGCAAAACTTAAGGCTCTGAGAGGTTTCTTGGGGGGCAGCTGGAGTCGAGGTAGTCATGGGCAATCCGGGTAAGCCAAATCTTGTACAGAAGATCTATTTTACCCGTTTTGTCCTGCTGGAGCAGGGCTTAGGACGACTCTGACCGAATCAGCTGTTTTATTACCATCAAAATCGAGCCAAGCCTTGTTTTCGAAGTCATAGAGCTTGCATTTACGGGCAGTATCAAAATACCAGGCCCAAGAGAACTTTTGCACAAAAATACGCTCTGGAAGGATAGTTTCGAGGGTATTTTGGGCTTCCTGGAGGCGATAAAGGGGAACGCTCATATCCACGTGATGAGCCGTATGCTCCATGATGTGGTGCATTAAAGAGCCCCAAATCCAATTAAACGTTAAATGCACTGTGGTCGATACAAAAGGCTGGGCGCGCAACCACTCAGATTTTTTGTCATACCAAGAAACCTTTGGGTGGGTATGGTGCACATAGACCACAAAACCGATCATGCCGTTCCAGAACAGGAAAGGAACAGCAAATCCGGTAATCAGGCCAAGCCAAACCGATTGGCCAGTGGCAAGCGCACCAGCAATAAGGCAAGCAATCCAGATAATGGCAAAGCCGGTTACCAGCAAATTGTCCTTCAGGAAAATTGGACGGTCACCTGGTTTGTTCTTGGCATTTGGGAAGTACTCACGTCTCCACCAAATTTCAATGAGGTAATAGAAAACCGGACCCCAGCCGCTACGGTAAAGACGCTCTAGGGCTTTACGCCATGCGGGTAGGGCATCAAACTCAGCTTTTGATAAAGGGGCCCAAACAAAGTCAAAGCCTTTGAGGTTAGTTTGACCATGGTGAACCACGTTGTGACCTACATCCCATAAGCTATATGGTGTTAAGGACGGCAAGAACGCAATGCGACCCAAGACTTTGTTGAGTTCGCGGTGTGGGGTGTAGCTTTGGTGGCAAGCGTCATGGCCCAAAATGAAGATGCGACCTGTAACAAAGCCGGCAACCAAACCCAAGATGATCTTGATGAGAATGCTTTCGACAAAAATGGTCCCAGCAATACAGCCTAGCCACAAAGCAGCATCTAATACTAAAAGCGCGATTGCCTTTACTGTTTCCCCCTCGGCCATTGGGATTAGCCAGCTACGGATGACTTTTCGGTGCGGCAATGGAAGATCAGGGGCCAAAGGATTGGCCAAAGATGGTTCAGAGAGTGCTGGATTTACGTGATTTGACATGATAAGAATCAATAAGTTAGGTGCAAATGATAGCCTTTTTCACAAATTGACGCATGATGTAGGTCAAAAACCCCCCTGTTTTGGTGCGCCCGGCAGGAATCGAACCTGCGACCCTTGGCTTCGGAGGCCAATACTCTATCCACTGAGCTACGGGCGCCAGTAGGGAATTCTCTAACCACGCTATTGTAAGTGCCTATACCCCTAGCGGTCTCGTTATAATTGGGGCAAAGTTAACCCTACAACCCGTCAAACGATAAAAGTCCTATGAGCGAAGCACACGGCAGTCTAATTAAGTCTCCCAAACAATTGATCATCATGGTATTTGCCAGCTTTTTTGTGCCCCTGATCATCATTCTTTTATTAATGGTGTTTGTAAATAATGGCAAGCGTGCAGATGCAGAGGCTTCTGCTGAGCAGCTCATTAAGCCTGTGGCGCAATTGAACTTCAAAGATGCTAGCGCGCTAGCGGAAACTAATGAAGCCGCCCCAGCCGCTAAATAATTCTTAGCACTCTCAAAAAAAGCTGGCTTTATGCCAGCTTTTTTATTGCCCTTCATTTTGATCTTTAGCATCGAGAGCCACTTGATAGGCTTCTTTTTTGGTGATCCCAAGTGCTTGAGAAAGCACGGCAGCAATCTCTTTGCTGCCTAAATGAGGGCTCAATGCATTAGCCCACAACAATAATGCTGAGTATTCCGGAGCCTTGTCCGAACTAGTTTGGCGACCTGCTACCAAAATAACAAATTCACCTTTTAGGCTCTCTGCTTTCTCAAGCCACTTTGGAATGTCTGCAGCGCTGAGCGTGACCAGCTGCTCAAATTTTTTGGTGAGCTCTCTGCCTACGAGCACTTGTCGCTTGGGCTCTAGTTCTTTGCTAAGCGTTATTAGTGTGTCGCGTATTTGATGTGGCGATTCAAAAAAGATGCTCGTTTTTGAACTGCTTCGCATATCTTGAATAAGGGCCCCGCGCTCTTTTGCCTTGTTTGGCCAAAAGCCGAGAAATTGGAAGCGCCCTTCTGATGACAACATGACTGAGCCGCTAGCGGAGATAACAGAGGACACTGCGCTAGCCCCTGGAACAGGAATAATTCGAAAGCCGGCTTTTTGAACCGCATTAACTAGTCTTGCGCCTGGATCAGAAACGCCTGGGGTGCCCGCATCCGATATGTAGGCCCAGCGTTCATTTTGGGAAAGGTGTTGAATGATATTTTGAGCACCAGCAATTTCGTTGTGCTCATGCAGGGCGACGCATTTCTTATGAATGCCGAAGTGTTGAAGCAAGGACGCGCTATGTCTGGTGTCTTCACAGGCGATGCCGTCTACGGAATTAAGCACGTGCAGAGCGCGCAATGTAATGTCTCCCATATTGCCAATAGGAGTGGCAACCATGTATAGGGCCCCTGCTGGTAGATCCTGCTGTTTTAAAAAGTCAAAGGAGCTTAATTCCATGGGGCAATCTTTTGCAAAAGAGATATCAACAGGTAAGAGCATACGTCTCTTTTGAATTCAGGGGCAGCATAGACATCTTGCACGTACTTTGGCGCATAATAATATGATGGATAAAGATACCCTCGAACGTTTGCGCGCTCGCGCATCCCAACATTTCTTAGACAGCATTGCTGTAAAGCAAGCAGCTGAAAAAATACTTCCTGAGCAAGTTGCGCGTGGCATAGTCGCAATGACAGACTGTCTGCGTGCAGGCGGAAAAGTAATGGCTTGCGGTAATGGCGGATCTGCTGCAGATGCGCAACATTTTGCTGCTGAGCTGATTGGTCGCTTTGAGAGAGAGCGACAAGAGTTGGCTGCGATTGCATTAACAACTGATACCTCAATCTTGACTGCGGTAGGAAACGATTACAGCTACGATGAAATTTTTAGCAAGCAAGTGCGTGGCCTTGGAAAAAAAGGCGACATCTTGATCGGCATCTCCACCTCAGGAAATTCAAAAAATGTAGTCAAGGCAATTGAGGCTGCCAAAAAGATGGGGATAAAAATTATTGCTCTGACTGGTAATGGCGGCGGAAAAATTGCAAGCCTATTGGATGCAGATGACATCCATTTATGCGCGCCCTCCACTCGTACTGCTCGCATCCAAGAAACACATTTGGTTCTACTTCATGCCCTATGTGATGGCGTAGATCATTTATTGCTCGATTAATAGATTCACTAATTAGAAAGTTCGTATATGCGAAATACACTCACCATCAAACTCTTTGCCGCACTTTTGATTTCATCATTCTTGTCTGGTTGCGGGGTGTTAGCTGTTGGTGGTGTTGTGGCGGGCGCGAGTGTTATGGCTGATCGTCGTACACCAGCTGTACAGGCAATCGATAAGGGGATTGAGCTTGAGGCTGGAAATGCGCTGGCTAAGCGCTATGGCGATGATGCACATATCAACGTGACCTCATTTAATCAAAAGGTATTGTTGACTGGTGAAGCAAAAGACTCCGATATTAAAGGCCAGGCCGGCGCTTATGTAAAGTCAATGAAGAACGTACGTTCCGTCTTTAATGAATTGGCCATTGGTCCAAACAGCACCTATACAGCTCGCGCGAATGATGCGTTCCTTGAATCTAAAATAAAAGCACAAATGATTTTTACGGACAAGTTGCCATCCAATTCGATGGCGATTGTTGTTGAAGGTGGTAGTGTTTATTTAATGGGAATTCTGACGCAGAATGAAGCAGCGATTGCTAAGAAATTAACGAGCAATATTGATGGCGTGAAAGATGTTTATGCCTATTTCGATATTATTTCTGATGCAGAAAAATCGCGCTTAGAAAAACAAGGCAAGGCAGATGAGACTCAGCCTAACTCAGCACCAAAACAGTAAAACTATTTAATGCGAGATGTGCAATGAATTTTGCGAAGCAATATTTGAAATTATTTTTGCTCACCGTCCTCACCCTGCTTTTATCTGTAAGTGCGCACGCAACAAGCGATGATGCAAAGGCATTCAGACTTGCAAAACAGAACGCTTGCTTGGGATGCCATGCGGTAGATAAAAAAATTGTGGGCCCCGGCTTTCAGGCTGTTGCAAAAAAATATGCGAACGATCCTAGCGCAACAGTATTTTTAAAAAACAAAATTATTAAAGGTGGCTCGGGATCTTGGGGCGTTGTGCCAATGCCAGCAAATGCGAAGTTAAGTGATGCCGATACATCTTTATTGGCGGGCTGGATTTTGCGCGGAGCGCCTAGCGCAAATTAAGTTGGGCGAATGACAGGCTTGCCTAGAAACCAAGCCCACACAGCATTCGAACGCTTAAGATTTTCTTTCAGCGCATAGTCAAAGTCAGCCCATTGCTCATTGGCGACTTCTTCAACAATCGTACCCGGGTTTGCGGGTGGCAATTTTAAGTAAGCATCTGCATCGCCATAGGCATATTCAACGCGCATGCCAGCTTTTTGAGCTAGATGCATCATGGCTCTATTGTTTGCCAGGCAATGCACAAACAAGGTTTCAATGCGAGTGTTGCGTGAGTGAACTGAGGCGCGCGCCAATAAGGCCGTGCCTATACCCTGTCCACGGCCATCAGTAAGTACGGATACCCCAAACTCAGCGGAGTTTGGCTGACCTTTAGTTCTTGGCAGGTACGCTAAATGCGCCATGCCAATGAGGTTCAGATGGGAGTCAAAACTACCAAACACCGTATCTCTATTGAAATCTAGGCCCTCTACATAATGATGAATAACCTCATTAGGGGTCTGTGTACCAAAGCGCAAGCGTCGATCCTCTTCATTTAGTAGCAATAGGTGATGCAGGATTTCATTCCTATGGCCTGCATGTAATTCGCGCACAGGAACTGCCAAGCCCGCTGTATATAGCTTGCTGGGTGAGTGACTATTTGCTAATTTATTGTGCATAGCAATATATTAGCAGAAATCATCAGAACTTACAGGGTTTTCCCTAGGTAATTGGGTTAAGGCAAAAAAGCCAATAAAGCAGGAAAAAACGACCCCAGTCAGCCTGTATTTTTCAGTCAAACCCATAAAAATCCATCTTTTTAAAAAAATATTGAAAATATTTCCAATCGCTATCTCTTTGTTTTTAATGAATTTATTTAAAAAGTAAGAAAAAACTTCGCTTTTTTATAGAAAAAGACTACGAAAGGTGTTGACAGACCCAAATCAGTAGGATAAAGTCTCACCTCTCTGCTGAATGTTTTTAAGAAATACGAAACAAGTCAGCCCTCTTTAAAAATTAGTCAACCGATAATTGTGGGTACTAAGTGAAAGCATCAAGTCCTTCGGGACAGATGTAAATAAATAGTACTCATAGACAGTAAAAAGATTTGGTTTTATTACCAAGTCAATTTCTTGAATGAGTGCGACGATCCGCA
>NZ_NCJB01000458.1:0-1506 GCF_002282275.1 Polynucleobacter sp. 39-46-10
ATGAATAAAAGTCAGGGCCATACAAACTAGCGAAACCTTCAAGCTTATCCAACTTGTTAACACTCTCAAATGCCTCAGCATATAAACCTAAAGCATTGAAAGCACTGTAACAACCAGCACAACCGCAAGCAGCCTCTTTGGCACCCTTGGCGTGTGGCGCACTATCGGTGCCCAAGAAAAATCTCGGGCTGCCACTCGTTGCGGCTTCTAGCAAAGCAACGCGATGCTCTTCACGCTTTAGTACTGGCAAGCAATAATTGTGTGGACGAATGCCGCCAGCAAAAATCGCATTGCGATTCATGAGTAAATGTTGTGGAGTAATGGTTGCGGCTAGTGTATTTTTTCCAGCAGTTTGTGCATCACGCACATAGTGTGCAGCTTGCTTAGTAGTGATGTGTTCAAACACAATCTTCAGCTCAGGAAAATCTTTACGCAAAGGCTCGAGCACTTGATCAATAAATACTGCCTCACGATCAAAGATATCAATATGCGCACTAGTGACCTCACCATGCACTAATAAGGGCATATCGACAGACTGCATTGCCTCAAGCGCAGCATAACAACGCTTGATATCGCTGACCCCTGCATCACTATTGGTTGTTGCGCCAGCCGGGTATAGTTTAAATCCAACAATGCCAGCCTCTTTTGCCTTGCGCACCTCATCAGCTGATGTGTTATCAGTGAGATATAAAGTCATCAAAGGAGTAAAGCTCTTCACAGCCAAAGATTGAAGGCCCGCTTCAATCCGAGCGCGATAGGCATTTGCCAAATCCACTGTCGTCACAGGTGGCTTCAAGTTCGGCATGATGATGGCGCGGGCGAATTGGCGCGCAGTATCTGCCAATACATCTTTCATAACTTCACCATCACGAATATGTAAGTGCCAGTCGTCCGGCTGAATCAGTTGAATCTGTATTGGGCTAATGGTCATAATTAAGTATCAAGCAAGATGATGCGGAAATCATTTACATTCGTCAGTGTAGGGCCAGTTTCCACCAAGGCATCTAATTGTGCAAAAAAATCGTAGCAATTGTGCTGAGTTAAATACTGCGCAGGAATGAGACCTTCCTTGCTTGCAGCCAAGCGAGTCTCGGGAGTAAACCACGCACCGGCATTCCTCTCACTCCCATCAATCCCATCCGTATCGGCCGCCAATGCCGCCAATTTAGGAAACTCCTGAGAAGCGGCAAACAGTGAGAGTAAGTATTCGCTGCAACGCCCACCACGACCTTTTATTCCATTGGGAATAGTGACGGTGCACTCACCACCTGAAATGAGGGCAATGGGTTTACCAGTCTTAGCCGATAAATGTTGACGCACCAAAGCCGCTTGCTCAACACCAACATCTCTAGCCTCACCAGTTACAGTATCACCCAAGATCACCGGTTCATAGCCTTGTGTACGGACGTAATCTGCTGCAGCCTCAAGACTCTTATACGCAGTAGCAATCACATGATTGTTTACTAGAGCGCCCTTTAGATCAGCTTCTTTTAAAGTCTCAGGAAC
>NZ_NCJB01000080.1:0-14954 GCF_002282275.1 Polynucleobacter sp. 39-46-10
GTTTTAGGATGCACCGTATAACTACCTTTTGGCGTCTCCACTACCAAGCCATGCTCTTGAATATGCGCTTGGCGTTTATCACGTAACAGGTAAGTGACATCTGCACCAGCCAACATCAACTTTGATCCGTAATAGCCACCAATACCACCCGCGCCCACAATTAATATCTTCATGATTTCCTCGAGGAATGTTTTGTGAACGATAAACCATAAATGGTGCCCAGATAGCCCACCATAACCAAGCCTGCTGCTAAGAACTTCCACCCCGGTAGTGATTCACCCAAGAAAATCGCGGTTGCCCCCATGCCAAAGATGGGAACCAATAAAGGGGCCGGAGCTACCAGAGCTGCCGGATGCTTAGATAAAAGCCAGGCCCAAGCGGCGTAACCAAATAAGGTATTGGCCCAAGATTGCCAAAAGACTCCTGCCCAAGCCCCTAAGGGCGCTAACTCTATCGCTGAAACTAAGCTGGAATATCCCCCCTCGAAATACAGAGAGAGCAATAACAGGGGTGGAATCGAAAATGCACTAGCCCACACAACATAAGCAAACATATTGATAGCACCTGCTTGTCGACTCACGGTATTACCTGCCCCCCAGGCACAACCAGCACAGATGACTAAACCTATTCCAAGCAAACTGGTTTGACTATCAATGTGACTAGCAATCACCAAGAGACCAATCATCGCAATTCCAATGGAGATGGCTTGATGCCAGTAAAGTCGCTCTTTTGCAAAGATCATCGCAAAGCCGATGGTGAAAAATACTTGGGTTTGCACCACCAGAGAAGCTAAGCCTGGAGTGATATGGCCGTTGATTGCATAAAACAAAATACCGAATTGCCCGACCCCAATAAAGATTCCATACATCGCTAAGTTGAGCCACGATACCCGGGGACGTTTTACAAAAAAGATCGCCGGCAGTAAAGCAAAAACATAGCGCAGGGTTGCGAACAAAAATGGTGGAAACGCATCCAGTGATTTTTTAATCACGACAAAATTAGTTCCCCAGATTGCCACAATGGCCAAAGCCAAGAATAAATGGCTTAGGGGTAGGCGGTTAGGCAGCCGATTTGGCAGTCTATTAACTGAGTCACTCACCGCAGAGCAATTCTGCTGCGCGCTGCGCAATCATCATGGTTGGCGCTGCAGTATTTCCTGAGGTAATCGTTGGCATTGCCGAGGCATCCACTACTCGCAAGTTATGCACTCCCCTGACCCGTAATTGAGAATCGAGTACTGCTGTAGGATCATCATCGCGGCCCATTTTGCAAGTGCCCACCGGATGAAAAATGGTTGTACCAATATCTCCAGCCGCTTTAATTAACTCTTCTTCAGTTTGATATTGCATACCAGGCTTGTATTCCTCTGGTGTGTATGGCTTAAGCGCTGGCCTTTCCATAATCTGACGTGTTAGACGCAATGAATCTGCTGCCACCTTACGATCCTCATCAGTAGATAAATAATTTGGCGCAATCACTGGGGGAGCTTCTGGATCAACCGAGCTGATATGGATACTACCGCGAGATGTTGGTCGTAAGTTACAGACGCTGGCCGTGATGGCATCAAAGGTATGTAAATCTTCACCAAACTTTTCTAAAGATAAAGGTTGTACGTGGTACTCCACATTTGGAGAATCATGCTCTGGAGAGCTGTAGGCAAAAGCACCAAGCTGCGATGGCGCCATCGACATCGGACCAGAGCGCTTAAATACATACTCCATGCCGATTAAGAGCTTGCCAAGCAAAGAACTCGATTTGGTGTTCAGAGTCTGAATACCATTGACTTTATAAATCATCCGTAATTGCAAATGGTCCTGTAGGTTCTCGCCCACGCCCGGTAAATCGGCAATGACGGGAATACCTAGCTTGTTGAGGTGCGTAGCTGATCCAATACCCGAGCGCTCTAGAACCTGCACACTACCAATGGCACCCGCACTCAAAATGACTTCTCCTTGTGAGTCAGTATTGAGATTGCTGCAATACACATCGATGGTGTTTCCATCTTTTATATATTGCACACCGATGCAATTTTTACTCACCGTATCAATCAAGAGCTTATTGACTACAGCTTCGGTAATCACCGTCAGATTGGGTCGCTTAGCTGCATCGCGTAAGAATGCTTTGGCAGTATTTAAACGCCAACCTTTGCGTTGACTGACATCAAAATACCCTACCCCAAAGTTATCGCCTTGGTTAAAGTCATCTGATGCCGGGATGCCCGCTTGGACAGCGGCCTCTCTAAAGACATCCATAATGGGCCAGCGCAAACGCTGTTGAGATACCGTCCACTCACCACCTTTACTGTGCCATTGATTAGCAGCACCGTGATAATCCTCGAAGGATTTATATCGACGTAGCGCATTATCCCAAGACCAAGACTCATCGCCTGTCGCCTTAACCCAAGAGTCATAGTCGCCAACCTGACCACGCATATAAATCATGCCGTTAATCGATGAACAACCACCTAACACCTTTCCCCGCGGATACAGCAGTGAGCGTCCATTTAGACCTTTTTCAGCGGTAGTCTTAAAACGCCAATCAGCCCTGGGGTTATCAATGCAATACAAATAACCAACTGGAATATGAATCCAAATATAGTTGTCATGCGACCCCGCTTCAATCAATAGCACGCGCTTAGCGGGATTCTCAGTCAAGCGCTTGGCTAACATACAGCCTGCACTACCTGCGCCAATGATGATGAAGTCGTAGGTGTTTTGCGGAGAGGATTGAGTCATGCGCTTAATCAGAAATAACCATGAAGTTCATACTATCTATTATTTACTAAAATTTAGCCTTGACTTACCCCTCATGGAGCTAAAAAATGTCATCCCTCAACTATGAGCAAGTCTTTGGACATCTAAGAAATGCTACCTTTTCAGCAGAAGAGGCTGCAGAATTTTTAGAGGTCTCGCTTCCTACTTTACGAAGATATGTACAGTCCGGTAGATTAAAGCCCACATCAATCATTGGAAGAAGCCAGTTATTTTCTAGCAATGATCTAAAGCTACTAAAACAGAAAACCAATAAAGAATAGTTAAAGTCCAATACCCGTCTAAAATAGCCCTATGCATGTCAATGAAAAGAACCGTACCCCCAAGAAAGAAGATCTTGATGAGGGGCCAAGCAAATCCGAGCTAAAGCGCCAGATGACTGAGCGCCAGAAGCTGGCCGAGGTTCTGGCGGCACTTAGTAGTGATGCCTTAAAGACCATTCCTTTGGATGAAGCCATTAAAGCTGCCATTGCAGAAACCAACAAGATTAAAAGTTTTGAGGCGATTCGTCGTCACAAACAATACCTTGGCAAACTGATGCGTTTCTTGGATGAAGAAGAGCTTGATGCCATCCAAAAGCGTTTAGATGCGATTCAAGGCGTTAGTAAGGCAGAGACTGCAAAGCTTCATCATCTAGAGTCTTATCGCGATCGCTTAATTGCGAGCGATGAAACCTTTACCAAGATGATTGAGCAATATCCCGATATGGATATTCAGAATATGCGCACTCTCATCCGCAATGCCCGCAAAGAAAAAGAAACTAATAAACCTCCCAAAGCTTATCGAGAAATCTTCCGCGTCTTAAAGGATATGGGAATTTAAGTTATCACCTAAATCTTAAGCTTAGCTGAGGGAATCTCCACCCAGCGATACATGTAGTTTGCAGCAATAGTGCTACACACCACCACCCCTAGCATTAAGCCAATAGCCATTACGCCACTCTCATGAGCATGCATGCCAGAGGCAATATACAGCGTGTTCGCAAGCAAGATAAATGCGAAGTGAATCAAAAAGGCAGAGTACGAGCGTGGGCTCGCCCACGCTATAGAGCGCAATACAAATGCTTTTGCCTTTGAACTAGTGGGGCTAAGACTTGGATAGCCGGCATTACCCCACACTAATAACGCAATGGCCACAAACCAAGCTAAGAAATTCCGTAACCACACTTCATGCAATGAAGAAATTGCAATAATCACACCAATAGCAATCAGCATCCATTTGGCTAGAACTCGGATCCTCTTATCAGAAAAGTTCTTGGCGAGATATGCCAATACACCAAGACTGTATGAACCAATAAAGTAAATAAAGTAGGCCTCGTACTGATTGGATCGATTGAAGTACAGCAAAGAGCTGACTGCAACAATACTGATGAACCAAATCAATGCCTGATAAGAAGAAAAAGATATCAGCAGAACGGCCAGCACTGAATACAGCTGCCAATCAATTGCTACATACCAAACACCAGCAGATATAGAGTCAAGCCCCAATATGCCTTGCAAGAAAAATAAATGTGCCAAGAACTGACCGAGTGTTTCTTGTTCGCCAACGAATTCATCATTTACCCAAAAGCGTGCAATCCAAGCGCAAACAATAGTAAAGATCAAAGCGACCAAATAGGGAGCAAATAGGAACAATAGTAAAGATCAAAGCGACCAAATAGGGAGCAAATAGGCGCAAGTAGCGATTGATGATGACTCGCAGTAAATGTTGGCTGCTGAATTTTGCACTCGCAAATCGAGTGAGTGATTGGGTTGCGAGGTGACCCGCCATGACTAAGAAGATTTGTACTGCAAAGCGACCATACTCAAATAAGAAATTCATGACACCCGGCAAGAAAGCTCGCGTATCTTCTGCAATCTGACCATAACTCGATAGGTGATGCAGGATGATCAACAGCGCTGCAAAGACCTTCAGAAGATCAATTAAGAAAAGGGGCTGGGTGTGCTTCAAGACAAGAATAGACCAGCACTCAAGTTAATAAAGAGTGCTGATAAGAGTAATTATTTGGATTTCTCGGACTTTGGCTTACCCATCAAAGAGGCAAGCATAGGATTGCTACTAGCAAGCTCTTTTTTGGTCTTTGCAATGCGCTCTGCAGCACCAGGCTTTGGCGTCTTAGCAGCATTCTTCATCCGCTGCGCAGTTGTCAAAGCCAGGTTCTTGTAGAGGTCAGTTTTTTTCATTGTCATGGAGATTCAATTCCTAAAGAGAACTCAGGATTACTTAGTCAATGAACGTGCTGCGAGGCCCAAGAACAGTAATGACCAACCAGCTACTTTCTGGGTAGCCACTCATGATGAGAACACCCATCAAGATCGAAATCGCTGATGACAATACCAACCAAATCCACTCATTAAAGTGACGATGCTGAAACGCAGAGATTAAACGCAGCACTCCGGTGACAAAGAAAATAGCTGCTAACCACAAGGTAATCGCCTCTAACGCAGGAATTGGAAACGCCCAAGTGTAAACACCGGCGGCAATATACAAAACAGCTAATAGCACTTGAATACCCACACTCTTCCAACCAGAGGATTTGAGTGCATGAGCAAATTGCAACACGCCAGCAAAGATCAAGAAAGCGCCCAAAACATTAATAGTGACAAATGAAAACAATGTCTGACCGGCAATGCCAATCATGCCTAAAATAATAAAAAGAATGCCCATACCAATTAGGGTGCCAGGCACTTTAGCTGCAGCGCCAAGGACTGCAGCGCGAATTTCTTTAATTTGAGTCAGAGATAAATCAGTCATTTACAGGCTTTCAAGAAAAATAGGGGCTATAAAACTTTAGTAGCCATATTATCTCAGGCTTTTTGAGCCTAAATTGACTCAAACAGACCCTCAAGTGCAATAGATGCTGAGGAAAAATCTGTATTCTTACTGCTTTTATATGGCTAGATAACTAGCTGCTACCGTATGAAAGTATTCAATTTAAATGGATAGCACTCTCACGACTGCTCTTGGCATTGTTGCAATACTATTGCCACTCGTTGTAGGTCGCTTGGCATGGAAGCGCTTTGACCATTACTTTGGTCGCAACGATAAAGCCTATATGGGTAGCCTTCAATATTTTCTCAAGAAGCTAGGCTTCACTATTTTGATCACCTTTATCCTCTTGTGGATTGGCATCAGCCTAATTTTTAGTAGTAGTCCGAATTACGCATAGAAGCAAAACTCAACTTGGTAGTTCTGAGTAGCATTCTCGCACTCACAGTTGTTGGCAAACTAACTAATCCCAAATTTATAAACGTGATCCTTCTAATGGCTGATGAACTGCCATCTGAGCTTAGTCTCCTGTTTATTACCATTCAAACTGGTGTATTCACTCAACTTAAGACTAACTACCTTTTTGCTATGCTGATTGTGATTTTTGGCTTTGTATCGATTGCTAATGGGCATGGAAAATACAGAGAATTTCAGCGTTAACCCCTCAATTTGTAGAGTTTTCATGAATTTCTTGATTTTCCATGAAATTTCAAGAAAAATAATGAAAACTACTGGAATAAATCTATGGGCACCATTCTATTAAGCAAATTTTCATCTCAAGCACATCCCGAGATACTCAATACTTTGCGTCAGATTGCTGATATCGAAGGAAAAAAGTTTCATGCGGTTTTGGATGAAGCATTTCGTGATTTTTTAAACAAAAAGGGAGTGTCTACCCCCGATCGCCAGGTTATGGCAAGCTTTGCACAAAGCCTGCATGAATTTGAGGACCTATATAAAGAGCTTGCCAAGTAATGCTCTTTATTACTATGCAAGACATCATGCTTATGCACGGTGTCTTGATTAATCGATTTGGCGGATCACCAGGCTTAAGAGATAAAGCCGGCCTTGAGGCTGCTCTCATGCGCCCTCAATCAGGCTACTACCCAGATGTCATTTCTCAAGCAGCGGCATTGTTTGAAAGTCTCATCATCAATCACCCCTTTATTGATGGCAATAAAAGAATTGCATTTGCTGCCATGGATACTTTTTTGAGAATAAATAATAAGAGGCTCAATACAGATTCGTTAAAAGCCTACCGTCAGATAATTCACATGTTTGAAGAGCGCGAGCTAAAGTTTGACCAAGTTGATGCATGGCTCCGAACTATATGCAAATAAAGTAGTTTTTAGAGCAACTGCTCCATTCCACACTCATCAATGAGTCGCTGGATTAATACCCTCTCATGCTCATCAATCTCGTTGATCTCCAGGAAGCGTTTGTTGCGCTCATAAATTCCTATCGCTTCTTCATCAGTTAAAAGTAAGTCGTGGTTAAGTTGCCATGACAAAGCTCTTAGCTGCGGATAGTCACAAATCCTAATCTGCGCCCTATCAATACTAAATTCAACCACTTCTTCTTCAATTTTTGGCATTGGTAGACCCAGCGGTCGTAAGATATCCAAGTTGAGACCTAATGCCTTGCAAAGCAGAATATAAGAATTTATGCAAACCGAAGTTGCACCCCTTTCAATACGTATTACAGTAATTCGAGATATCCCTGCTGCTCTTGCAGCAGAGTTAATTCGAATACCCAAAACCTTTCTATGGGCACGAATTTTTTGACCCAGGATCAATCGATACATAACAAGCCCTCTCCTCATTTACCTGTTAGTTAGCCCACAGAACTCAAGCGATGAGAGCAAATGAAGATGAATTACCTCAATTCATGATGAGGCAATATCTAGCCTATACACATTGAAGCAAGTTTTTTCGTCTTGGGATTTTAAAAGATAGGAAAAACCATCTTGCATAGATGGTTTGATATGTCCAAAGAAATTGGGGTATGGGGCTTTTAACAAGTCAGATAGGCAACTCAATGAGTCATACCAAGAACAGCATGGGCGCCATGAGCAGACAGAGTCAAGGCTTTCATATGAATCTTTGTAAAGATAAAGTCAAAGTACTTTAAATAATTCCAATTAAATCACTTTAAAATAACTTTCTTGAGAATGCCATTTCATTAGCACTCCTTATTAACGAGTAATTGCACTGCTCACCACAAAAGACCAATTGATTGATGAACTTCTTCACCCCACTACTGGATCAAAGTTGGTTCATTGCCTTAATGGCTGTCACGCTGATTGGGGCAGTGCTATCAGCCGTTCACCATGCGGAGGTCATTGCCCATAAAACGGGCGAGCCCTATGGAACTCTGGTGCTTGCCATTAGCGTCACGATTATTGAAGCGTCTCTCATTATTGCCATGATGTTTGCTGGCCATGAGGGTTCTGAGTTTATTGCTCGTGATGCCGTCTTTGCCACAGTCATGATCGTGATCAACGGTGTCATTGGCTTGTGTATCTTTATGGGCGGCTTTAAGCATCATGAAATGTCTTTCCGCAATGAGGGGACTAATTCTGCTTTAGCGGTTCTCACTGCCTTAGCAACCTTCATTCTGGTCATGCCCATGGTGACGGTAAGCACTCCCGGGCCAGACTTTACTCGGGGTCAACTGGCTTTTGCAGGCTTTGCCTCGTTTGCCTTATACGCTGCCTTTATCTTTTTCCAGACGGTGAGTCATCGTGATTATTACCTCCCGAAAGCGGAAGATCAAAAAACCAATAGCGATGCGCATGCAGAAAAGCCCAGCAATCTCAAGACCGCCATCAGCCTCGCTTTATTACTTGCCTCTCTTGCAGCAGTGGTGGGACTTGCAGAAGCCCTAAACCCGGCTATCGAGGCTGGCGTTAAAGCCGCGGGAGCACCCAAAACCGTTGTCGGCATTGCCATTGCAATGCTTGTACTCCTACCCGAGGGCTTTGCAGCCATCAGGGCTGCTAGGGCCAATCGCTTACAAAGTAGCTTGAACCTAGCCTTAGGCTCAGCACTAGCGAGTATTGGGCTGACTATTCCGACGGTGGCTGCCTTTGCAATCTTTTTTAATCTGCCTCTCAGTTTAGGTATCAGCAGCCTAAACATGACCCTAATGTATTTATCCCTCTTCATTGGGGCGCTTACCCTGGCCATTGGCAGAACTACCCTCTTGCAGGGTGTGGTCCATTTGATTATCTTCTTTGAGTTTCTGTTCTTGAGCTTGGTTCCTTAAAGCCAAAAGTGGCTTAAATCTGCCCCGCCTTTCTTAAAATATCCAAATTTTGGATAAAAATGAATTTTTAGACATTAATAGAATTTATAATCATTGAATGATTAGCCTATTAGTCGCCTTCTTTACATCCTTTATCGCGACTTTGCTCATCATTCGTCTCGCCCCCTTGCACCAGCACCTGTCTGGAGACTCTGATTTATCGGGCCCACAAAAGTTTCATAAAAAATCGGTACCCCGTATTGGGGGCGTGAGTATTGCACTGGGCATCTTTGCCGCAATCATGGCAAGGATGATGACAAACCCAAGCGCTACTGTTGAGTTACTGCTTTTGGTCTGTTCAGTGCCGGTATTTGTAATTGGCTTTACAGAGGATTTAACCAAAAAAATCTCTGTCAAAATGCGGCTAGCATTTACTGCTGTTGGCGCCCTCATGCTGACTCAATTACTGAACACCTCAATTGGTAGGCTTGATATTCCAGGCCTGGACTATCTATTGTCTTTTTCGGTCATTGCCACACTGCTCACTATTTTCGCAATCACTGGCTTAGCGAACGCTTACAACATCATCGATGGCTTTAATGGCCTATCTAGTATGGTTGGCATTCTTACCTTGCTCGGAATTACTTACATTGCATTTACGGTTGGCGACTTTACTATCGTGTTTTTAAGTCTCATCATGGTTGGTGCAATCTTAGGATTTTTTGTGTGGAACTACCCAAGAGGTCATATATTCTTGGGCGATGGAGGTGCTTACCTCATTGGCTTTTGGATTGCTGCCCTGAGTGTATTGCTGGTCTCACGCCACCAAAATATCTCCCCCTGGTTTGCATTATTGATTAATGCCTATCCGATCATTGAAACACTATTCACGATCTACCGCAGGAAGATTCATCAGGGCAAAAATCCAGGACTGCCAGATGGCATTCACTTTCATACCCTAATTTACAGGCGCATCCTCAGCCCAAATCATGTTGCAAGCGAGCAGCAGTGGTTTGATGCGAACTCAAGGACATCACCCTACCTATGGACCTTGGCTGGCCTTGGAATTGTGCCAGCAGTGCTCTGGTGGCAATCTACCCCGATCTTGATGTGCTTTGCACTTCTTTTTATTGTCTCTTACGTCTGGCTCTACAAGCGTATTGTGGTTTTCAAGACGCCCGCATGGATGCATCCCTAAAACCAGGTAACCCACTTGAGCAGAAATTGAAATAGCAGATATAGCAGCAAAAGCAATTCCATCACTTCAATACCAGCAGTACTCGCAAAATTTGCCAGATCAATATGATCACGGCCAAACAAGCGACAACCAATAAGCTCAATTCAATACGAAACAGCTTCACGCGCTTGTGAATGTACTCAATCGACAGCATGACCACTCCCCAAATGAAAAACCTTAGGGTAATTCAAAGCCAAACACAGTTGTATGGGAGGACTCTGATAGTTTCGTGAGTAGCGTCTTGTTTTTATAAGTACATGGACCAGCGAAGCTAAGTCTTGTTATGTCACCATGCGGGCCTATGCTCCAGACTAGTTGCAGTTATCGAGTTTCGAAGTTAGCTTTTTCCAAGCGCCACGATCCTTTACAGCTCGACTCGAAAGGGCGATAGCCCTTTCTTGAGGACCTTCAAATGTGATGGTTTCTGACTTGGAAATGGGCTCTCCACTATCCGCCTTTTGCGCTACTTTTCGTGCGCGCTCAAAAAATCCTTTAACTGCACCAGTACGAATAATCACTTGCGTCATTTCGAACCTTTCGTTAATGCACTTATATTTTGCTCTGCAAGCTGATAACCACGTCGGCGCTCAAAAGCTTGATAACTCTCGGCCACTTTTGGATCCGTATACTGAGCCGAAAAATCTGCACCTGCATTGACCCCATCAAGGCCTGGCAGAATTGATATAGATTCCAACCACTGATCTCGAAGAATTTTCTCCCCAATACATGGGAGTAGATACTGATCCAAAGCACCGGCATGAGGATCTTCAATCTCACGGGTCAATGCTTCTAAATAGGCAGCCTTGTCAGTATCAATCCAATTAATTGACATATTCGCACGAAAACATAACTCAGCATGAACCAGAAGCATGGCACGCCCATTCCCATCTAAAAATGGGTGGCCATACGCAAACATCCCCATAATAAATCCGGGTTTTACTGCCATTTGCTTTTTGTCCTGGTCAATTGAAAGCCCTTCCTCAATCGCGCGCTGACAATCTTTGGGGTGGCAAAAATACACCTCACCCTTGCTGATGGATCTATCCGGCAGTACCGTATTTCGATCTTTACCTGCCCACGGATAAAGGGCCGAGAGGAGGATGCGGTGAACCTCCAAAAAATCGGAGTACTCAATTCTTTTACATTGCGCTAAAAAATCTAAAGCGATAGGTAACTGGGCGCGGAATAATTCGTGCTCCGCAATTTTGATAATTTCTAAATCTTTCTCGCTAGCCGTATTGCGAAGATAACCACGCGAGGCATAATCGCCAAATGGATCAAACACGCTTGAGGTCTTTATGGTGCTTGATGACTAATGCCACCATATCTTTGGGCGTTATTTTTCCTGAGCGTGTCAGGGCAACTAATAAATCATCGGTCGAATCACTCATCACCTCATCGCCGGCTAATTCTGTCACTGAACTCGCCCAACGATCCGCGTAGATTGGATTAAATCCAACGCCCTCGTTTCTTGCCAAGTCTCTGACGTACCGAGCGGTCCGGGTCAAATGAGCACGCTTGCTACGGTGTACAAATTGATCATGTGCATTCTTTGTCCTTAAGGCAGCGCATTCCAGCAAAGCCTCCCTGCCCAATTGGACTACTTTTGCGGGCTTGGCGTAAACACCTCGATCTAGCTTTTCGATGAGGCCGCTATCAACTAGAGAACGCAGTGCAGCAGAAACCTGGCTAGGGCTACCAAACGGCTTGGCATCTTGGCGTAACAAAAGCCCATCTCGACGCGGGCGAAGGGATTGCAAGATACGGCCTTTGATGTCCATCTGGTTATTATAATTTACCTATAAATATATAGCAATATCAATTACTTAATGACTTGTTATGTGCCGGTATATAAGCTATATTTGAACACCCGATACATGGCATTAGCGGGCCAACTGCCACCCCACCCCCTAAAGTAACTCTTGAAATAAGTTAATCGGAATCGATCAAAGAACGATCACTAGTTCGTTTCGCAAAAAGCTATTTTTTCAACTTTAAGCGAACGCCCGGCCCGTCCTCTGGGGTGCCGATAAATTCAATTCCAGCATCTTCAAAAGCCTGCTGAATTGAATGCAAAACCTTGACGCTAGCAGAGTCTGGGACTCCATCACAAGCCTCGATCCTACGAATGCTCGATAGGCTAACCCTCGCCCGATCCGCTAAATCAGATCCAGACCATCGAATAAGGGACTTTGCAGCCCGCACTTGCGCACCTGTAATCATTAGACATATAATGTGTCAATATTGACACTTTTAGATTCTTAAAATTATGAAATTAACTCAACTTCATCAGGATAACGCATCCAGCCTAGTTATCCAAACCCTTGAAAGAATCGAGGGTGCTTATGCGCCTGCAACCATCAGGGCCTTTAAAGCAGATTTCAATACCTTCATCACCTATTGCATAGAACATCAGACAAATCCTCTCCCCGCAAATCCTAGTGTTGTAAGCAACTACATTGACCACTTGAGTAACTGCACTTTCACTTCAGCCTACATCCGGCGGATCATTGTTTCCATTTCCAGCGTTCATAAGTTAAACCGATTTGAGGATCCAACCAAGGATTGTGATGTTCAGCTCGCCATTCGAAAGATGCATCGCAAATTAGGTAGATCATCCAAACAGGTTGCTGGGATTACCAGAAAAATCTTGGAAAAGATGATGGATGCCACCCAGAATGATCTTCGTGGAATACGAGATCGAGCTTTAATGCTGGTCGCATACGATACCCTTTGCCGCAGAAGCGAACTAGTTGACTTGCTAGCCGAGGATATACAGAGGGAGCCCACCGAAAAAGCAGAAAGTACTCGGTTATCCATAAAGTTACGAAAAAGTAAAACGGATCAAAACAGCCTCGGTAGATGGTTGCGCTTAACCGACCAGGCGAGCATAGCGCTAGAAAAATGGCTAGTGGCTAGCGGGATCCAATTGGGCCCCATCTTTAGAGGCATTAATAGGGGTAATGAAATTACCGAAAAACTAGGGAGTGGTCAGATCGCACGCATCTATAAAAGAATGGCAGTGAAAGCAAATTTGGATTGCGATACTATTAAAAATATTAGTGGGCACTCTATGCGGGTAGGGGCAGCTCAAGATCTATTGCGAGAAGGAGCGAGCCTGCCGGTCATCATGAATCGCGGTAGGTGGTCTAAGACGGATACGGTAATGCGGTACGTGGAACACATGGTTCTACCAACATCTTAAGGAGTAATGAGTATGGCTCTTAATGCGAAGAATAAAAGCATCATCACAAAAGTGGCGCAGAAGAAAACATCAACGGGGCCGATCTCAGCAGCAGGAAAAGCAAAGTCTTCTAAAAATGCAGCACTTCATGGCGCCACCTCCCCTCAATTGCTTAACGATATCGAGAAAAGCAAGTACGACACACTATTGAACGAGCTAAGAGAGTCTTACCCCTCTGCTAATCCATTAGTTCGTATGCAGTTAGAGCGAATTGCAAAACTTAATATTCAATTAGAGCGCATTCAAAATACGATAGACGCGCAGTTTCTCAGAAGTAGAGCTCTGAGCCGAGGCTATCACGAACTTGCAAGGCACTTAGATATGGACAGGGAAACTAAATCATTAGCACTTAATCTTGCTATGGGGTTTGGTGGCAAAGAAAAAATTATTGACATGGATAAAATTGATATCAGTAATGAGTTAAATTACTGGGTTGATTCTGAAAGACCATCAACTCATGAGGAGTTTTTAGATAAGACCCCTCGCTTTTGCGAATATCTGTTTAACGAATCCGTCAAAAGTCAGCAAACTATTAAAGACTATATAGGCGACAAGGTTCCAAAGCAAAAGCTCGAAGGCAATCAACACTACTCTCAAGGCATAGATATTCGCTTTGTATTTGGCGATGAAAAACCGAGAATTGACTCCGATATCGAGGAGGGGATTAAGAATACTGAATTAAAGGAACTAAAACGCGCAGCAGAATGGTATGGTCAAGAAATTATGAGAATGATTTTACGCACCCAAAAAATAGCCGACTTTAGAAAATTAGGGCCAATTGAAGAACAGGCCACAACGCCAGACCTAGATCAACTTGATCGTTTAATGCGATACCAAACAACAATACAAAGACAATTATCAACGGCAATTGGGGAATTACTAGCTTTGAATAAGATCTAGTGGCCTCCACCCTTAATGATCACTAGAATGCCTTTCCAAATAATCCACAAATCCAAACATAGCAGACCGAAAGAAGATCGCTTTAGGTATTGATCAACATATTCGTACTCGTAGACCGGGTTACCCATCTCTGCAGTTCCCTTATTGATATGACCCAAGCCCAAAAGGCCGCCACGCAATAAAAATCTGGTGACATTGCCCTGCGCGCGATCTCTTTCATAATGCAATACAGATAAGGGGCGTGGACCAACAATGCTCATATCACCCTTCAAGACACTCCAGAACTGAGGTAATTCATCAAGATAGAATTTCTTAACAAATTGACCCACATATGTTCGACTATCTGGAGTCCACTCAGCCGAGTAAGCAATCCAATCATGCCGCTTAGCACCCTCTGGCTCTATGTATTTAGTCTTAATTAGTCGAATTTTATATTTGGGAATAATCTTTCCAGCGCTAACCCCGTTGTAATAAAAAAACATGGGGCCTTTATTTTCAGGAATAAACCAACCTTCTACCAAGAAAGCCAGTTTCAACAATAACAAGATTGGTGCTGATATCAACAAAAGTAGAGCCGCAACTAACTTATCAAACAGCGCCTTAAAAAAACGGGGCGGCAAGGGTTCTGTCAACTCAAAAATCTGAGGATATTTAAGTTGAATATTCAAAGTAGGGGGCTTGTAAGGAAATGCCTCTAGAGGCTCAGGATTTAAACTAGGATTCATGAGTTAAATTAATAAAAGATCATATTTAAAATAAATATAAATTATTTCAGTTGGTAGTCATA
>NZ_NCJB01000459.1:0-1498 GCF_002282275.1 Polynucleobacter sp. 39-46-10
CTGGCGGAAGAGGCGGGATTCGAACCCGCGGTAGGCTATTAACCTACGCACGCTTTCCAGGCGTGTGACTTAAACCGCTCATCCACCCTTCCGTACAGCCATTGATTATACGTTTGCCGGAAGGGTCCACCTCTAAAAACCGATGTGACTACTTAAACAGACTCTTTAAGCTGATCTAAGATTGCCGGATTTTCAAGGGTTGAAGTATCTTGAGTCACTTCTTCACCTTTAGCAATCACACGCAACAAGCGACGCATGATCTTGCCAGAACGGGTCTTAGGCAAGTTATCACCAAAACGAACGTCCTTAGGTTTAGCAATTGGGCCAATCTCTTTACCAACCCAATTACGCAACTCAGTGGCAACCTTCTTGGCCTCTTCACCGGTTGGGCGACCGCCTTTAAGCACCACGAATACGCAGATGGCTTCACCAGTCATTTCATCTGGACGACCCACTACCGCTGCTTCAGCAACTAATGGATTGGCAACTAAGCAAGACTCAATTTCCATCGTACCCATACGGTGACCAGAAACGTTTAGCACGTCATCAATACGACCAGTAATGGTGAAGTAGCCAGTCTCTTTATTACGAATTGCGCCGTCACCTGCTAGATACAAAGTGCCGCCCAACTCTTCTGGGAAATAAGACTTTACGAAACGATCTGGATCACCCCAAATCGTACGAATCATGGAAGGCCATGGGCGCTTGACAACCAAAATACCGCCTTGACCGTTTGGAACATCAACGCCAGCCTCGTCCACAATTGCTGCCTGAATGCCTGGCAATGGCAATGTGCATGAGCCTGGAACCATTGGTGTTGCACCTGGCAATGGTGAAATCATATGTCCACCAGTTTCAGTCTGCCAGAAGGTGTCTGCGATTGGGCAACGTGAACCACCTACATTCTCGTAGTACCACATCCAAGCTTCTGGATTAATCGGCTCGCCGACTGAACCCAAGAGACGTAATGAGGATAGGTCATAGCTCTTTGGATGCACTGTTGAATCATTGCTAGATGCTTTGATCAGCGAACGAATTGCTGTTGGGGCAGTGTAGAAAATAGTCGCTTTGTGTTTTTGGATCATGTCCCAGAAACGGCCAGCATTTGGATAGGTTGGAACACCTTCAAATACGATCTCAGTAGCGCCTACAGCTAAAGGGCCGTACGTAATATAGGAGTGGCCTGTTACCCAACCAATATCCGCGGTACACCAGAACACGTCATTCGGCTTAATGTCAAATGTCCACTTCATTGTGAGAATTGCCCACAAGAGGTAACCACCGGTTGAATGTTGTACGCCTTTTGGCTTACCTGTTGATCCAGACGTGTACAAAATAAATAGTGGGTGCTCAGCACTAACCCACTCTGGCTCGCATGTAGCAGATTCATTAGCAACAATTTCTTGCATCCATACATCACGACCTGCGATCATCGTGACTTCAGAGCCTGTACGCTTGTTTACGATGACATGCTTAACCTTGCCGCACTCACCAGTAG
>NZ_NCJB01000081.1:0-10023 GCF_002282275.1 Polynucleobacter sp. 39-46-10
GAGGCGTCACTTGCCTCTTTTAGGCGGTCTGGGTATTTTTTAGAATCTTTAAATTTAAGCGGATCGGTCGGGTAAATGTCAGCGCCAATCTCATAACGCCCTTTTGGATCCAAAAGACTATCAAGTCGCTGACGAGCGCCGATGCGCATGTGATGACTACATTTTGGGCAAACCGATAAATTAGCTTCAATATCTGTGCTGTAAAGGACAGTTTCGCAGCTGGGGCACTTAACCCAAAGTCCTTCAGGAACAGATTTGCGATTTGCAGGATCCGTATGTTGGATTTGTGGAGGTAGTAATTTATCGATCCAGCTCATCAGTTTTTAACTATCCAGTGCATTAACTATCTAAAGCGACGCGAATTTCACGTATGAATGTTTCGAGTGATTGTACCGCTTGGCCGGGGGCAGAATCCTCTAAAAGCCGAATAATTCGACTGCCAATAACCACTGCATCTGCTGTTTTTGACACTGCGCGGGCACTTTCAGCGTCATTGATACCAAAACCTACCGCAATCGGAATGGAAGTGGCTTCACGGATTTTGGGAATAATACTGGCTACATCTTGGGTATTGAGGTGGGACGCGCCTGTAACACCCCGCATGGATACGTAATAGATATAACCAGAAGCTATTTTGGCAGCATCCTTTATTCGTTCTGGTGATGATGTTGGAGCCAATAGAAAGATGGGGTCAACTCCTGCTACTTTCATGCTGGCAGCAAAATCAACGCACTCTTCAGGTGGGTAATCCACAACCAAGACACCATCAACACCAGCAGATTTCGCCTCCGCTGCAAATCGCTCCGAACCCATTTGCTCCACTGGATTGGCATAGCCCATTAAGACTACTGGAGTATTGGGATCAAGCTTACGGAATTCTTTCACCATTTCTAAGCAGCCATGCAAAGTGACGCCTTGAGTAAGCGCTCTTTCAGACGAGCGCTGAATCACTGGACCATCCGCCATTGGATCGGAAAAAGGAACACCGAGTTCAATCACATCAGCACCACCACGAACCAATGCATGCATCAACTCAACAGTAAGTTTTGGGTCAGGGTCGCCTGCCGTAATAAAAGGAATCAGCCCTTTTTTTCCAGTAGCTTTTAGTTCATTAAAGAGAGCGGTAATTTTAGACATGGCAATTCGTGTTTATTATTTTTATAGGTGATCGTGATGGGTTTGTACTAACCCTCTGAGCCGGTAGCTTGTGCAACGGTATGCATGTCTTTATCGCCACGACCAGATAAGTTCACTAGGATCGTTTTATCTTTGGATAAAGTTGGCGCCAGTTTGCATGCATAAGCAATAGCATGAGAAGACTCTAAAGCAGGAATGATGCCTTCGATACGGCAGCAATCATGAAATGCCTTCAAGGCTTCTTCATCGGTCACTGCCACGTAGTCAGCACGACCAGAATCTTTCAGCCAAGCATGCTCTGGGCCAACGCCGGGATAATCCATACCAGCAGAAACTGAATGGGTTTCAGAAATCTGACCATTCTCATCTTGCAGTAGGTATGTACGATTACCATGCAATACGCCTGGCTTACCGACGCAAAGTGCTGCAGAGTGAAGGCCGCTATTTAAGCCATGGCCCGCCGCTTCTACACCAACTAGCTTCACTTCTGGGTAGTCAATATAGGGATAGAAAATACCCATGGCATTGGAGCCACCACCAACACATGCCATGACATAGTCAGGCTGACGCCCAGTCATTTCAGGCATCTGCACCTTGCACTCTTCACCAATCACACTCTGAAAATCTCTGACCATCATCGGATAAGGATGAGGCCCAGCAACAGTACCAATGATGTAGAAGGTATCTTCTACATTTGTCACCCAATCTCGCATCGCTTCATTCAGCGCATCTTTGAGTGTCTTTGTTCCAGATTCAACAGGCACAACTTTTGCACCAAGCAACTTCATACGAAAGACGTTTTGAGCTTGACGAGCGACATCCACAGAACCTTGATATACAGTGCAATCCAAACCAAAGCGCGCACAAATAGTTGCAGTTGCAACACCGTGCTGCCCCGCTCCCGTTTCCGCAATAATGCGCGGCTTACCCATACGCTTTGCTAGCATGGCTTGGCCAATCACATTATTAATTTTGTGAGCGCCAGTGTGATTAAGATCTTCGCGCTTCAGATAAATCTGCGCACCACCCAACATTTCGCTCCAACGCTTAGCGTGATAGACCGGTGAAGGACGCCCTACAAAATGCTTGAGCTCGTAATGAAACTCTTCTAAGAATTCAGGATCGTTTTGATATTTAGCATATGCCGCCTTAAGTTCATCCAAAGCGAACATGAGCGTCTCAGAAACAAATACGCCACCGTAAGGACCGAAGTGTCCACGTGCATCTGGCTTATCGTACATAAATACCTCTTTTGATTAGTTACAGCAAATAGTTAGGGCAATGTGCTTGCGTCTGCCGCTCGCACTGCCTCGATAAACTCTTTCATCAAGGCGTGATCTTTTACACCCTTACTGATTTCAACGCCGCTAGAGACGTCAACCGCGCAAGGATGAAGACGAGCAATAGCTTCGCCCACGTTGTGAACGTTCAATCCACCACTCAAAACGACCTGAGGCGCGTTTGCGCTTATCCATGCTTGCGGAATTCCTGACCAATCAAAAGGAACACCCCCTCCTCCATAGCCCTCAACGAGCGCATCGAGCAAAAAGGCGTTTGCTTGCCTATATTGTAGGGAAAAATTATCAAATGCGAAGCCAGCTCCAACGCGCGCAGCTTTCATCCAGGGTTGGCCTGCTGCTAGGCGCTGACAGTCCTGCGGAGACTCATCCCCATGAAACTGCCACAAAGTGATGGGGGAAGCGGCCCTAATAGCCTCAAATTCAGCATCTGAGGCATTTACGACTAATCCAACAGCATCAACCCCAGCTGGAAGCCTAGAAATCAATGCAGCAGCAATATTGGGTGTAACCGCTCTTGGACTGGGCGGATAAAAAACAAAGCCAACAGCGTCCACACCAGCAACAACAGCAGCATCGACATCCGAAGGCGTCTTTAAACCGCAGATTTTGACTCTAGTATGTCCAGGAGAGTTGGTAAGTAAGCCCATATGGGAAATGATAAGGCCTTGAGCAAATAAAGACCTGCTTAAGCGTAAACCGCCTTAGGCAACCAAGAATTAGCCAGCCAAGGCTTGGGAATCTGAAACTCATCAGGATAGGCAATTTGAGCCAAATAGAGTCCAGCTGGAGAAAACGTAGGCGCTGCAATACTGCGGTCTTTTGCCTCTAGAACTTCTGCCATCCACCCTGCTTTTTGCTTACCAACGCCGATTTGAACAAAGCTACCAACTAAATTACGCACCATGTGATGCAAAAAAGCATTTCCTTTGATCTTGAAATAGAGCCAAGGCTCATTCGAAAAGATTTCGATGGAATACATCGTCTTTACTGGAGTCTTACTTTGGCACTCTGAAGAGCGAAATGAGGTGAAGTCATGCTCACCTATTAAACACTCACAAGCATGCTTCATGGCCTCAACATCAAACCAGCGATCCGGGGGCAACATGACATAACCAGCGCGATCTGCCGCCATTGGAGATCGACATGGTCCAGCATGTAATGCATAAATATAGGTTCGTTCATGTGCAGAATAACGAGCACTGAATTCTTCAGTAACAACTTGAGCCCAATTGACCACAATCGATTCAGGCAGGAAGGTATTTACCCCCCTCACCCACGACCAGTTTTCTCGCTCCACCTCAACATCAAAGTGCACCACTTGACCTAAGGCATGAACGCCAGCATCTGTTCTGCCCGCTGTGATTACACGAATAGGATTGGATTTCGATGCATCTATCCCAACAAATGCAGAAATCGCCTTTTCCAATTCATCTTGAATCGTATTCTGACCTACTTGCGACTGCCAACCTGAATAAGGGCTGCCGTCATACTGAAGTCCGAGGGCAATACGCATCAAAGAATTTAGCTACTACTATTTGAAATCTCGACCAACATACCCTTAGCTTCAACCACAATCTCAGGGTCGATTGAAGCGCCAATACGAACAATCTCTTCAAGAGATTTTTTGGCCGCAGAAAAATCCTCAATAGTGATGTAAGCGCGGGCAAGATTTAAACGTACCCGCAGCTCATCTGGCGTTAAATCTGAGGTAGTGGGCTTAGCAACAGGTAAATCTAGGTTAATGCTTCCGAACAGTGCCTTAGCCTTATCAGACATGCCCTCATGATGATGCTCATGATGGGCATGTTCGGTTTTATGATGAACTGGCGGTATGGATTCTGTCTGCTCGCTCTCATATGGGTAGTCACGAGCTTGAGGACTAGGCAGGGAATTTTTACGTGACTGGCTCATAAAGAACCAAATTAAGAGAGCGGTAAGTAAAACAAGAGCAATCAAACCCAGAACAGATGCTTTGACATTAAACCCACTTTTTTTAACCTCAACAACTTCGGAGATGCCCTGAGATTGATCTAATAATTTTTTTAAGTCAGCAATATTTTTCTCTAGCTCCACCACTCTGGCGTTAGTTTGTTCCAGAATTTTTTCTTGGGCTACTATTTCTTCTGTAATCCGCTTGGTGTCAGCATCGGCATCACCACTAGAACCAATCTTTAAGCGATTAGCGGGATTAACCGCTTCATCAGCACTCACTTCAACACTGGCTGAATTAGTCTTTTTCTCAGACCATTGTTGGGCAGCAGACTCAACAAACTTTTGAGCCTCCTTCGAATTAATTGCCTGTACTGTCTCAGGTTTAGGGATCAAGAGCTCGGAGCCTGCCAACAAACGATTAATATTTCCGCCAGCAAAAGCATCGGGATTGGCTTGATATAAAGCCATCATTTTTTGATCAAGCGTAAATTCCGGACGATCCGAATCCATCTGCGAAGCAATTGAAGACAGTGTTTGTCCAGGCTCCACAAGGAACTTAGGAATACTTCCATTTACAAAAGTAAATATTCTAGTAATCGATCCTGAAGACCAATTTAAGGTCAGCAACAAATCAACAAAGATGTCATCTGTAATGGGCACAGGTTTTACTGTCTCAACTAGCACCATCAATCGCTCATCTTTTGATCTATAGACCATAACTTGAGCATTAAAGTCTAAAATTTTGGATGAAATACCAAGTCGCTCATACTCACTTGAGGGCGGTATGGAGGCTGATAGAGTCGATAAAAGATTTTGCTCGTCGGCAGCTAACTCGATTGGCACCTCAATACGAAGAGTTTCACCGGGACTGGATACTAAATTTGCTTTACCCAATGAAATAGCAAAAGCACCAGTAGAAAGCGCTAAGCTAATAATTCCCGCAAAGAAAAGTTTGAGCATCTGAGCCTTAAGCATTGTCAGCCAATAAAATTCTTAACATCCGACGTAAAGGCTCAGCAGCGCCCCACAAGAGTTGATCGCCGACTGTAAATGCACCAAGATACTCTGGGCCCATCGCCATCTTATGCAAACGGCCAATAGGGACCGTCAAAGTACCGCTAATTGCTGCTGGAGATAATTCACGCTCAGTAGTCTCGCGGTCGTTTGGAATTACCTTAACCCATTGATTATCGTTAGCTAAGATTGTTTCGATTTCCTTTAAGGGAATATCTTTTTTCAGTTTGACAGTCAAGCCTTGGGAGTGGCAACGCATAGCGCCAACGCGAACACATAAACCGTCAATTGGAATACTTCCAGGAGATCTAAATGGAGGTCGGCCTAGGATCTTATTAAACTCAGCGCCGCCCTTCCACTCTTCTTTAGTTTGGCCATTCTCTACCGGGACATCAATCCAGGGAATCAAGCTACCAGCTAAAGGAGTGTTACGAAAGTTTTTCTTAGGAAAATCCGGAGAACGCAAAGTATCGGTAACTTTGCGATCAATATCTAAGATCCATGAAGACGGATCAGCTAATTCGGTTGCCACGCTATCGCGTAATGCACCCATTTGCAACAACAACTCACGCATGTTCTGAGCGCCAGCACCAGAAGCCGCCTGATATGTCATAGCGCTAATCCACTCAACCATATCGGCCTTCACCAAGCCACCCATCGCCATCATCATTAAGCTAACTGTGCAGTTACTACCAATCCAATTTTTTCCGCCTGCAGCTAATGCTTTATCAATTACAGGTCGATTCACAGGATCTAAAATTAATACTGCATCATCTTTCATGCGCAATGCGCTAGCCGCATCAATCCAGTGACCTTGCCAACCGGCAGCACGTAGTTGAGGAAAAATCTCATTGGTGTAATCACCGCCCTGGCAGGTCAAAATGATGTCACAACGGGAAAGCGCTTTGATGTCATTTGCGTTGAGCAACACATTCTCGCTCTTGGTCACTTTCTGACCATTCAAGAGCGGCACTTCACCGCCTGCCTGACTAGTACTGAAAAATACAGGTTCAATCAGATCAAAATCTTTTTCAGCCAGCATCCTCTCCATAAGGACGCTACCGACCATACCGCGCCAGCCTACTAAGCCTACTAATGGTGTTTTTGTATTTGCCATGATGAATGATCTATTGAATAAATATGTAATGTGACAATGGTTATGAAAGAGCGGATACAACCGCATCGCCCATTTCCACTGTAGATACTTTTTTTGTACCTTCTGTAAAAATGTCAGCAGTTCGCAATCCCAGTGATAAGACCTTTTGCACTGCCGCTTCGATACGATCAGCTTCAGATGGCATACCCAGGGAGTAGCGCAACATCATCGCAGCAGACAGAATTGTTGCTAATGGATTAGCAATGCCCTTGCCAGCGATATCTGGCGCTGATCCATGGCTTGGCTCATACAGGCCTTTATTATTTTTATCTAACGAAGCTGATGGCAACATCCCAATCGAGCCGGTCAACATCGAAGCTTCGTCAGAGAGAATATCGCCAAACAAGTTGCCCGTAACGACTACGTCAAACGCTTTGGGGGCCTTGACCAACTGCATTGCTGCGTTATCAACATACATATGTGATAACTCAACGTCTGGATATTCTTTGCCAACACGAATCATGACATCACGCCAAAGTTGCGATGTCTCAAGAACATTCGCCTTATCAACGCTACATACTTTTTTACCGCGTTTACGTGCAGCCTCAAAAGCAACTCGACCAATACGCTCCACTTCTGGCTCGCTGTAATGCATCATGTCGTAACCTTCACGTGCACCCTTAAATAAAGGAAGCTCAGATGTGCGAATGCCGCGAGGCTGACCAAAGTAGATATCGCCATTGAGCTCGCGAATAATCAAGATATCGAGGCCACTCACAATTTCAGGCTTAAGACTGGAGGCAGCAGTTAGCTCCTTGTAACAAATAGCTGGTCTGAAATTGGCAAATAATTCCAAATGCTTGCGCAATCCTAGAATGGCTTGCTCGGGACGTAGTTCACGAGCCAATGTGTCGTATTTCCAGTCACCAACAGCACCGAACAAAATAGCGTCTGCTTTTTTAGCAAGCTCTAAGGTAGCTGGAGGGAGTGGATGACCGGCTAGATCATAAGCGGCGCCGCCAACGGGGGCTGTCTCAAGGTCGAATTTAGGACCAAGCGCGTTTAAAACCTTAACGGCTTCAGCAACAATTTCCGGGCCGATACCATCGCCCGGTAGGACTGCAATTTTCATGAAAGGCCTTTAACTGAATAAAAACTACGGCAGTTGCGTCGCAAGCCAAGGCATTTTCAGGATGCGCTCAGCCTCATAAGCCTTGATTTTATCTGCATGTTGAAGGGTTAAGCCAATATCGTCTAAGCCGTTCAGAAGGCAATGCTTCCTGAAAGGGGCTACATCAAAGCTATAGGCCGTTCCATCGGGCGCAATTACTTGCTGAGCATCTAAATCAATAGTGAGCTGATAACCAGCAAAAGCAAGTGTTTCATTAAATAAGTGGTCAACCTGGAGCTCTGTGAGAACTATTGGCAAAAGACCATTTTTAAAGCAATTATTGTAGAAAATATCTGCAAAACTAGGGGCAATCACCGCTCTGAAGCCATACTGATCCAAAGCCCAAGGTGCATGCTCGCGAGAGCTGCCACAGCCGAAATTCTTGCGGGCCAGCAAAATACCAGCATCTTTATAGCGCGGCTGGTTTAAAACAAAATCTGGATTAATCGGGCGGGTGCTGCAATCTTGACCAGGTTCACCATGGTCTAAATAGCGCCACTCGTCAAATAGGTTTTGACCAAAGCCCGTTTTCTTAATCGACTTTAAGAACTGCTTTGGGATGATGGCATCGGTATCGACATTCTCGCGATTGAGCGGAGCAACCAAGCCTTTATATACCGTAAATTTTTCCATAATGATCTTCTGCTAAATATCGACTGCGCGCTTACTTGACTGGCGTCACAACAACATCTTTCCCCTGAGTTTGGGACTGATTGGATGTGTTGGAATTTTTGCTGCCACCCATGGAGTTGCCCATAGTTTGCAAATCTTTACCAACACCCTCCATCGTATTTGCACAAGCAGAAAGAATGATTCCTGCAATAGCAACGATAGTTAACTTTTTAATCATTGTGAAAGAAGACCATTTAAACACTGTATTTCCTTAAGAAATTTTACGAACATCAACGAAGTGGCCTTCAATCGCAGCAGCAGCAGCCATCGCAGGGCTAACTAAATGCGTTCTACCGCCATTACCCTGACGACCTTCAAAATTCCGATTAGAGGTTGAAGCGCAACGCTCACCTGGCTCCAAACGATCAGCATTCATTGCCAAGCACATCGAGCAACCTGGCTCACGCCACTCAAATCCCGCAGCTTTAAAAACCCGATCCAAACCTTCGCGCTCCGCCTGAGCTTTCACTAAACCGGATCCTGGCACTACCAATGCCAATTTGACATTAGCTGCTACTTTCTTACCGAGGCGATCAACTACCTTGGCTGCAGCACGAATATCCTCGATACGACTGTTGGTACAAGACCCGATAAAAACTTTATCAATTGAAATATTGCTGAGTGGCGTGTTTGGAACAAGGCCCATGTACTCCAGAGCACGCTCCATTGCGGAACGCTTATTTGCATCACGCTCTTTTTCTGGATCAGGAACTCGATCGCTAATAGCTAGAACCATTTCTGGCGAAGTGCCCCAAGTGACTTGAGGAGCAATTTCTTCTGCGCGTAACTCCACTACTGCATCAAATTTGGCATCCACATCTGAATGTAAGGTACGCCAATATTGCAAGGCATGACGTAGAGCCTCTCCTTTAGGGGCATAAGGTCTACCTTGAATATATTCAATAGTAGTTTCATCTACCGCCACAAGTCCAGCACGAGCACCAGCCTCAATTGCCATATTGCAGAGGGTCATGCGACCTTCCATAGACAAATTGCGGATGGCTTCACCTGCAAACTCAATCGTGTAACCAGTCCCGCCAGCAGTACCAATCTTGCCGATCACAGCAAGCACGATATCTTTCGCAGTGGAACCAGGTTGCAGGCGTCCATCCACCTTGACCAGCATGTTCTTACTCTTTTTCATGAGCAAGGTTTGCGTGGCCAATACATGCTCCACTTCTGATGTACCAATACCAAATGCCAATGCACCAAAGGCACCATGCGTACTTGTATGAGAATCACCGCAGACAACTGTCATGCCAGGCAGGGTTGCACCCTGCTCCGGTCCAATCACGTGAACAATTCCTTGGCGTAGATCATTCATCTTGTATTGAGTAATACCAAAGGCATCACAGTTTTGATCCAGCGTATCTACTTGTAACTTCGATATTGGATCTGTAATGCCCTCAGAGCGGTCCGTTGTTGGAACATTGTGGTCTGAAACCGCCAGATTGGCAGAGATGCGCCACACTGGTCGGCCCGCCAGATTTAACCCCTCAAAAGCTTGAGGACTAGTCACCTCGTGCAATAACTGACGATCTATATAAATTGTGGCCGTGCCGTCCTCTTCGGAATAGACGACATGGTCATCCCACAATTTGTCGTAAAGCGTACGTGACATGAAAACCCTCTAAAGCTTTTATTTGCGTACAGAAATGTTAGGAACCTTACGCGAAGTTTCTCCAACATATAACTGACGT